>VXME01000068.1 GCA_009861545.1 Acidobacteriota bacterium
GGCGGGGGGCGGCGCCGGCCCGCCCGCGCGCCGGGCGGCGCCCGCCCCGGCGGGGGGCCGGGCCCCCCCCGCCGGCGGGGGCCCCCCGGGGGGGGGGGGGGGCGCCTGCGGGCGCACGGCGCGGGACATGATCTCCGGGCGGTCGAGCACGTGCGCGCGCTCGCCGATGCCGCGCGCCGAGGACACGACCGCGGCGGCCCGCACGGATTGATGCCGGCGCTGGACATCCTCCAGGCGCAGCGTCTCGAGCATCTGCGCCTCGTCGGCCGACGTCGCCATCGCGTCGGTCAGCTCGGTGTCGAGCCCGACCTGGTTCGGCTGGCTCCGCAGCGCGGCCAACTGGGCGCGGGCGCGGCGCAGCGCCTCGGCGTCGGCGGCCATGCGCGCCGCCTGCTCGCGGCGCAGGCGCTCGGCCTCCATCTGCTCGCGGCGGCGCTGCTGCGCCAACTCGTTCGCGCGCCGTTGCGCTTCGCTCTGGATGTCGCCGGTGCGGCGCTCGACGTCGCGCGGCGTGGCCGCCTCGTCGACGGGGATCAGAAGCCGCTGGTCCAGCGGATCCACCGGCGCCGGCGGTGCAGGCGGCGCGGTCAGGAACAGGCCGGCGAGCAGCACGGCCGACAGCACGAGCCCTGCCAGCAGGGGCCAGTTGGGAAGCAGCGCTCCGAGCGGCTTGCGGACGTCCTTCCAGGACGGCGACGCCATGGCTACGGGCCCTCCAGCTCGCGGCGGCGGCGCCAATAGAGATGACGGGGACGGCCGTTGGGACCATCCACCACGATCGCGCCACGCTCGACGACCCCGTCGAGGCGGTACAGGAAGCGGTCGAGACCCTCGGCGCGCAGGGTCCGGCCGGTCTCGGCATCGACGAACACCGGGTCCGGCGCGAGCAGCCGCCAGTAGGTGTAGTCGCCGTCGTGCCAGCCCCCCAGATGCCAGAAGGGGCCCGTATAGGGGGGCATCTCCGGATCGGTCATCAGCGAGAACTGGACCCGCGACGGGTAGTCGGCGCGCAGCTCCGCGAGGCCGGCCTCGATCCCCAGCGCCGCTTCGGCGAGGCGGTCGCCGGCGGACCGGCGGGCGTAGTCGCGGGCGCGCTCCGCGGCAGCCAGCTCCGACTCGAGCGCCTGAATCTCGTCCCCGGACACGAACTGCGCGTCGAGCGGAGGGACATCGGCCGCCGGGGGCCGAGCCCCTTGCGCGCGCGCCTCCGGCCGTCCGGCCGCCAGCGCCGCGCGCGACGGGACGAGGCTCACGTATCGAATCCGGGCCGGCGCGGGGCCGGCCGGCCCGTCGCCGAGCGCGGCGGCCGGCGAGGGCGGACGAATGACCGGGCCGACGCCGTCGCCCGGAGGCAACACTCCCGGCTCAATCGCCTCCGGCTCCGGACCCGGCGCCGGCGCGGGGTCGTCGAAACCGGGCACGACCGGCGCCGGCGCGACCGGCGAAGCTGCGCCGGCATCCTCGGCCGCCGCCTCATCGGCGTCCGGGTCCGGCGATCCGGTCTGCCCGCGCGCGGCCTCGGGGGGGCGGGCGGCAGGCGCGGCCGCACCGGCCGGGTCGGGCCCAACCGGGGCGGCGGGCCCGCCCGCCGCCGCACGTTCCCGCCTCGGCGGCGCGAAGCCGGCCATATCGGGCGGCGGAGGCAGCGCGTCGAAGGCGCCGTGCCGCCGGATGGCTTCGACCGGGTCGGCCAGCAACGCGCCGACCGGCAGCTCGCCCGAGACGATCAGCCCGGTCATCCGCGCCTCGACGTCGGCCGGCATCATCGCGAAGATGCGCCGCACGAGCCACGACTCGGGGCCGATGTAGGCCCGGCCGGTGCGCTCGACGCCCCAGACGCCGGTGATCTCCTGCAGATCGACCTGCAGCAGCTCGCCGTTGGCGAAGACCACCGTCAGGTTCGTGCGGGCCTGCGCCTCGCCCGGCTGCACCACGACCAGCGAGCTGAGCTGCGTCACCCGCCATCGGGTGGCGTCCCCCGGAAAGACCTGCGCGATGCGCCAGGCCGGAGGAAACATGATCGTCAGGTCGTGAAAGACCCGCGCACGAAGGACGTAGCCGATGTTGCCGGCGACCGGCACCGCGAACACGGCGTTTCCGAGCCGCTGGCGCACGTCGAAGGCGGTATCGACCGCGTCGAGCAGCGCCGGGTCGGGCGCGTCGCCGGGGAGCATTCCGGCGACCGTTTCGAGCGCGCCGCCGAGCAGCTCGGAAGCCTCCTGCCGCAGGGCGGCGGCCCGGCCCCCCTGCGCGGCGGCCGACGCCGACTGCAGGGCCAGCGCCGCGGCGAGAATCAGGCGAAGCGACAAATCCCTGGTCGGAAACATCGGTGCTCACCCCGAGGCCACAGCCCTAGAAGACCTTCGACAGGACGATCGAGCCGCCGACGCCGGAGGCGACGAGCCACCCGAACAGCTTCGGGTGCCGGCGGAACCAGTTGCGCGAGGCGCGGGTCGGTATCCACGCCGGCGGCCTTCCGGCGGGCGGCAACCCCTGCTCGACGATCTCCGGCAGGATCCCGAGCGGGGGCACGTCCCAGAGGAACCACTCCCCGCGGGCGCCGTGCAACTGCGCGAAGCCCGCCCCGACGACATGGTCGATGACGTACAGGCCCGCGGGGCTCAGCTCCACGTTGACCAGCACCGGCTCCTCGCCCTCGATGCCGCTCAGCGTGTAGATGGCGGGCGACTCCTGCGCGCTCGATCGCAGATACGTGAACTGGCCGTCGGTCCAGATCTGGGTGATGAACAGCGGCGCCTCCTGAATCTCGGGCGTCAGGCGGTAGCGGAACTGGAGGCGGCGGGGATACGCCTGCAGGAACTCGGTGAACCGGCGCTCGGCCAGCTCCTCGACCGTGCGCAGCTGCCGTTGGGCGTCCGCCTCGACGCGCCGCTGATCGGCCTCTGCCGCGCCGATGCGGCGCCGCAGCTCGGTGACCCGCTCGGCCGGCGCGAAGTCGAGCGCGAACGGCTGGTCGAAGCTCCTCACCAGGCCGGCGCCCACGTCGCCGTCTGACAGCGCGCGCTCCGGCTCCCAGAGGATCGTCAGGACCTCGTCGGGGCGATGGACTTCGGTCGAGAACAGATCGAAACTGTAGGCCCGGTTCCGGTCGGTGACCAGCGACAGCTGGGTGCGCCGGTTGGGCGCCATCGCCTTGACGTAGGCGACGTTGTCCGCCCCTCGCACGTCGAAGAACAGCGAATCGCCGACGACATAGTCGACGATGCGCTCGTCGGCTGGCAGCAGCAGCACGGTGTGCCGCAGCAGCGCCGTGAGCACGGTGATCGAGCGGTCGGCCGGATGGACGATCTGGCGAATGGGCGCCGCCTGGGCGAACGGCGTCAGGTCCGGCCAGTCCCCCGGGAGACCCTCGTCGGCGCCGCCCGTGCCGCCCTGGCCTGCGAGCCGGGCCAGCTCGGCCTGGATGTCGGCGAGGACGTTGTCGAGCTCGGGGTTCGACGCCGCGGCGGGCGCGCCGGCCGGCTGCGCCGTTGCATCGGCCGGCAACGGCGGCGTCGGCTGCGCCGCGGCCCAGGCGGGGAACAGGACGCACGCGGCGACCCGGGCGCAGCACCTCACGCCAGCACCGCCTGCTTCATGACGTCCTCGCCCGGCTCGCGCAGACCCGCGGCCAGGCGCGTGAGCGCCCCCTCGAGGCCGTACGCCGCGACCATCCTGGCGCGCACGGCGGCGTCGGTCGGCGACGACGTGTAGAGCCAGTAGCTCTCGGGATCCACCCCGAGCCGCAGGACGACCTGCTCCCGGGCGCGGTGCAGGTAGATCTCCTGCTTCGGCTGGAGCGTGCGGACGGTCTCGAACTGGGCATCGGTGAGCGACAGCGTATCGGCGGCCGAGCGCGGAAAGTCCGGATTGGCGAGGAAGAGCTTCGTCGGCAGCATCTCCAGCAGCGCGCGCGCCGCGTCGTTCGACGCCACGTCGACGACGCTCTGCGTGGCCAGGATCAGCACGGCGTTGCGCTTGCGCCACGTCTTGGCCGCCTCCATCAGCGCGGCCAGCACCGACGGGTCGGCGAGGTAGCGCCACGCCTCGTCGACAACCATCAGCTTGAGGCGGCCGATCTCCTTCTCGTCGTCGATCACCAAGCGCAGCCGCTCGAAGAGGTACGACAGCGCCGCCGCGCACCAGTCCTCGTGCTCCTGCGCTCCGGCCAGGTCGATGACCTGCCAGCGGTCGCGGGCCAGATCGACCGGCCGCGGCGGGCCGTCGAAGGTCGACGCCCACGCCCCCTCGCCGACCCAGCGGCCGAGCGCCGGCCACATCTCCTTGTCGAGCAGCTTGACCACGGCCGACAGGGTCCGTTCCTCGCGCGGCAGCCGGTAGACGTCCTCGATGCGCCGGCGGATGTCCTCCAGCTCGGCCGACTGCACGGGGTAGTCGCCGAGCTCGAGCAGGCGCCGGAGCCAGCCGGTGAGGAACTGCGTCGTGCGCTCGCCCGGCTCCAGACCGAGCGGCTGCAGCCCCGCCGCGGCCGGGTCGACCTCGGCGCTCATGCCGAGGTAGGAGCCCTCGACGAACTCGGTGATCCAGCGATAGGACCCGCCCAGGTCCAGGATGACCACCCGCGGGTCGTACTGCAGCGCCTGGGTGAGCAGGAAGTTCAGCAGGAACGACTTGCCGGACCCGGTGGCGCCGAGCACGAGGGTGTGGCCGACGTCCTTGCCGCCGAACAGGTCGTAGTCGTAGAGGCTCGACCAGCGGGTCTCGAAGCGCGTCAGGGGCGGCGCGTCCAGGTGCTTGCAGCGCTCGTACCCGCTGACCGGACCGAACAGCGGGGCCATCGTGGCGACCTGTCCGGCCGACACGAACAGGGGCCGCGCGAACGGCGCGGCCTTCTGGCCCGGCCAGCGCTGGAACCAGACCGAGGGCTGCCCGTAGCGCTCCTTGACGGCCTTGCCGTCGAGCTCGGTGATGACGCGCTGGATCTGCGCGCCGACCTCGTCGAGCTCGGTCGCCGAATCGACCGCCAGCGAGAACGACAGCGCGAAGTCGCCGTAGGGCACCCCCACGGTCTCCAGCTCCAGCATCGCCCGGTGAAGCTGCTCGACGGCGGCGCCCGACGAGGCGTCCTCGACCGCCATCTGCGTCCCCTCGGTGTCGGTAATCGCGGCCAGGAACGACCAGCGCATCGTGTTGTAGTGCTTCTGCACCGAGCGGATGCGCCTGGCCGCCTCGTAGCGCTCGACCGGGCGCCACTCGAGGACGCCGCACAGGTCGACGGGCAGCGAGTAGAGCTCGCCCAGCGCGTTGGCGGCGCTCGCCTGCGGGGGCAGGGCCAGCGAGTACAGGCCCACGATCTTGTCGCCCACCAGCATGTGGTTGCGCTCGAAGACGAGCGTCTCGTCGGCCAGGCGCCAGCTCAGCCCGTAGCGCGGATTGCGCGACAGCGGTGCATACGCGCCCTGCGCCTGATTGACGATGCGGTGCAGCAGGCGGGTGATCGCGTTTCCCTCGAGCGTGCGCACGGGGGTCAGGTCCGAGACCTGGGCGACGAGCGCTTGGTAGCGGGTGCGCGCCGCCGCGACCGCGTCCGCCATCAGCTCGCGCACGTAGAACGTCAGGTGCTCCTGGCGCGTGCGCTCCCGCAGCCACCGGCGCGCGTAGGCCATCCACCAGCGCGCGTGGTCCTCGCGGAAGCTGCTCCGCAGCTTCGGGTCGAAGGCGACGACGAGATAGACGTCCATCTGCCGCGTGTTGCGGGAAACGAACGCCGCGCGCTTGCGCTGCGCGAGCCCGGCCAGATCGTCCCGGCCGGCGAAGTCGCCCGCGAGCGGCGGTTCCGGGCGCTGGAAGACGAAGAACGCCCGGTGCGGCGCTTCGACCGCGGCCAGCAGGCGCTGCCACGCCTGCGTGACCTGATCGAGGTCCTCGGCCGACTTGCCGTCGACGCCGGCCGGCGTCACCTGCGCGAACAGGAGCAGCAGGCCGTCGGTCGTAAGGACGATGTCGGGAGCCATGAAGCCCCAGTAGGGGAGACGGTCGACGAGCGACGCTTCGCTCGGAGAGAACATGCCCATCTGCGCCCTCTAGGAACCCGAGGTTGCGTGCCCGCCGCCGCCCAGCAGTTCGATCAGCTCCAGCAGCCGGCTGCGCCAGCCCGCCGGAACCTGGCGCTTCGGCTCGAAGAAGCGCTTGCGCATGTCGTCCATCGCGGCCAGTTGCTCCTGCGAGTCGACGACGAAGCCGCCGAGAACGCTCGGCACCCGGGCGGGGTCGTACCACGCGGCGGGGAGCCGCGACGCGTTGCGCAGCACCGAGAAGAACTGCGGGTCGTGCTTGCTCAGGCGCCTGAAGAACCAGTAGAGCGTCGCGGTGATCGCGATGCCGATCCAGATCGACATGCCCTGCCACAGCACCATGAAGCAGACCACCAGGATGCCGATCAGCCGGCGGTCCACCCCGGCCATTTCCGCGGGCTTGCACAGCACGTGGAAGCCCTCCCAGCGTTGCTGACCGACGAGCAGCCGGCGCGCCATGACGCCCTACACGCAGCCGGTGACGGTTCCGGCGCCGGTGCCGCCGGCGCCGACCCCGCCGCCGAGGTTGAGCCAAGTCAGGAAGTTGACCGCGCCCAGGACCATGCCGGCCCCGAAGATCAGCGACGCGATGGCCGACTTGGAGCCGCCTTCGCCAAAAGCGAAGAGCAAACCGCCGACGACGACCGCGACGATCGCCAGCGACCGCCCGATGACGCCGCCGAATGCCTGACAGATCACCTGGATGCCGTCCGTCCACGGGTTTGCGCCCGTGCCGGTGCCGGCGCTGGCCTGCACGAGCTCCGGCAGGAGCACGAAGCCGACCGCCAGCAGCAGCGTGGTCCACGGACCCATTGCGGGCCACGCCGCCGACAACACGCCCAGGAAGGCACCGGGCACCAGGACGCAACGCACGAGAGGACCTACGTTCAACGCAACGGGAAACATCGGCTCACCCCCTTCAGGGCCGCCCGGCCCTGACGACAGGAGAAGACTAGGACTCGTAGTCCTCGGCCTCCTCGCGCCGCAGCGCCTCGGACAGCGCCTCGTCACCGGCCCGGCCTTCCCGGATGGTCCGATCCAGCACGCTGATCCGCGATCCGACATCGCCCAGCGACAGGGAGCGCGCGAGCTGGTAGACGCCGAAAACGGTCAGCAGGTACACGCTCGCCAGCGACACGACGACGTGGTAGCCGTAGAGGTCCATGACCAGGCCCCAGTAGCCGGTCAGGTAGCCGAGCTCGTAGGAGACGAATACGCCTCCCGGCACGAGGATCACGATCGACAGTCCGAGCGAGACCTGCCACGGCTGCACGACTGCATCACCTTCGGAAAGACGCGGGCACTCGACCGCCTCCTATCGTGCGTTTGGGCACCGCCCGCCGGCGGCCGCGGCACGGACCGCTCCCGCCGCTGCCGCACGCAGCCCGCGCGCCAGCGCCGCCGAATGCTCCCGCGGCCCGTTCGAACGCCATCACCTTCCTCCTCCCCAGTCGAGCGGGAACTCCACGTCCTTGTTCAACGTCCCGTAGCGCTTCCGCCCGCGCTCGCCCCGGAAGCCCTGCAAGCCGTAGACACGGAACCCGGCCTCCCGCTTCTGGGCCATCTGGCGGCTCGTGTACTTGCCGGTGGCGACCTCGATGCCTCGCACCGTGCGGGTTCCGTCGGGGTACTCGAGCTCGACCAGAGCATCGGGCAGGGGAACGCCTTCGGCGAACACCCGCAAGCCTATCGACTGGGCGGATCGCGCCCGCTCCCGGCGCGCCTCGGCCGGACCGCCCCGGCGCCGGCCGGCGTCGTCGGCGGCGGCCAGGAATCCGCGCAGCTCCGACTCGAGGCGCACCCGGCGGATGCGCGCACCCGAGGCGAGCGCGGGCTCGGCGTCCTGAAGCACCGCCTCGACCACGTTGTGGTCGTGCTCGAGCTGGCGCGCGTCGCCCATGCCCTGCCAGAGGCGCTGCTCCTGCTCGAGAAGCGGGTCCGCCCGCGCATCCGCGGCCGCGCGGCGCTTCCGGAGGCGGCGGGCGGCAAGGTCGCGCCCCGTGCCCGAGAGCGCGAACACCTGGTAGCCGTAGCGGCCCCGCTCGACGGTGTGCACGTCGACGAGGCCCCGCTTCCGCAGCGACGCCAACGTGCGGTTGGCCGCGAACGGGTGTCCGTCGAAGCAGCGTTCGACGACCGAGCGGCGCGAAGCGACCCGGAAGACGCCGAGCAGGACGAGGACGTCGTCCTCGCGCTCCTGGCGGCTGCGCCGGGCGACGTCGCGACGGTCGCCCCGGCTCCCGCGGTGGCGCGGGCCGCGCGGATCGCGCAGCTCGTTCACCGGACGGCGCGGATCGCCATCCAGCCGCGGCGGCCGCGGAATCTCCGGCAGCGACGGCGCCGCCGCGCGTCGTCGACGCACTTCGTCGACGACGGCGCGCGCGTCCCAGCGATGAAACAGCGCCACGGCGGATCTCTACCGCCCCGGTCCTACCGGCCCCGCGTCCCGCCCGGCGCGGAGCGCTCGACCACGCGCGCGAAGGCGGACGAGCCGATGCGGAACGCCGCCCAGTCGTCGGCCACCGCCGGGCGGCTGCGCAGCGCCTCGAGCACGGCGGCCGGCGCGTCGGGTCCCTGGCGCGCGGTCTGCAGAAGGACGGTGCCGTGCATGCCTAGGGCGGCGCGTGCGGCGGGCCGGCCACCGGCGTCAGCCGGCCGCGCCACCGCGGCACGGTCCGGCACGCCGCCGCCCTGCCGCGGGTGCGCCGGGCTGCCTCCCGCCAGGGCCGAAGGCGAGCCCCCGGCACCGGCGGGCTTGCGCGCTCGCGTGGCCGCCGTGCCGTCTCCGGTCGCGCCAGCCGTTCCCTGCTCGGCACCGGCAACCGGGACGGCCTCGCCGCCATCCTGCGCCGTCGCCTGCGGGCGCGACCCGGCGCCGCCCCGCCGCCTTTTCCCGCGGCCGCGCGGCGGCGCGGCCCGGCTCGGCGGCGCCGGTGCGCCGGCACCGTCCCGGGCATCCGCGCGCCGGTCCGCGGGCTGTTCCAGCGCGGCGCCGTCGCCGCTCTGCCACCGGGCGCGCTGCCGCGTCCAGTCCTGATCCACCGTCAGGAACGGAGCGGGGAAGTGGCGCCGTAGCGCCACGTAGCGCGCCCGCAGCGTAGGCACCCAGCGGGACGCCTCGGCGGGCGGCAGGATCTGTTCGAGCAGATCCGGATCGACCGCCTGCACGAGCAGCGCGTTGATGTACACCCCAGGGTCGAGACCGCTGAACAGCGTCCGAAGGTCGTCGAGGGGCGCGCCGCCGCCGAGGAGAATCTCGACCATGTCGGCGCCGGCGGGGAGGCAGATGTCGGGCTCCGGCACGTGGGCAACCGCCTGAACGACCGGCGACAACGATACCGAAGCGAAGATCGCACGAGGCCCCGGCGCGACGAACGAAGAAGCTTTCGCGCCGGCTCGGCGGCACGCGCCCAGTGCGCCGGAGCCGAACCCTCCCGGTGTCTCCAACACCCCGCTCAATGGGTTTGCCGGTAGCGAGAGGGTCGTGCTGACACTCTGCGAAGCGTGCAAACGCGTGCTTCTGGCACTTACCGTAACGGCGGGCAAAAGGGGATCATCCGTCGCCGTTTCCTTCCCGTGAAACAAGGCTGCAACGCATTCCCGGCCCGAAGTCCGATTTCCGGTTCAGCACCCGATGCGCGGCCGCAGGAGCGGTCCGGTCGAGCCGCCGACACAGACTGAGACCCGAATCAACCGTCGAGATTCCAGGCACGCGAGTCCCCGCGGGAGCCTGCGAAGCGGGCGACTTCGCGGGACCCCGCGACCCGCGCCCATCCGCCCCTCAGCGCCCTGCAGCCAGGGTGCGAAGACCGATCGGACGACCCCGAGGAAACCGATGGAAGGAAGGAGAGGGGGAACTCGCCAACCGCGAGTTCCCCTGAAGGGAATTCGGCGCTACCGCGCGGGACTGTTCTCGTCGGCCTGCGACGCCTGGTCCCGGCCGGCGGTGTCCTGGGTCCGGGAACTGTCCCGCCCCGGCGTGCCGGCGGCGGCGCCGGCGGGCAGGGCCGCCCGGTCGGGCACCCCGCCCCGGTGCTCCTGGGGCTGCTCGCCCGCCTGACGCTCGGCGCGCATCTGGGCGCGGGCCCGGCGCGCCGCCTCCTGGGCGGAGCCCCCGGGCACCGGGTTGCCCTGTTCGTCCACCCGGGCCGGCGCGCGGTCGCGCTGCTGCTCGCGGTTGCGCTCCTGCGACACCCGCCTGGCGTTGAAGTAGCTCTCGCACGACTGGACGTCGCGGCCGACGGCGGCCAGCCCGCCGGGCGCCTCGAGCGTCTGCGCCCAGGTCTCGACCATCTTCTTGTGATGGGTCGACGCGGGCGGCACGTAGGTGGCGCAGTGGCCGGTGACCTCGGTCATGCCGGCATAGGTCGCCGCCAGTTCCGCCTTGGCGAACTCGGCCGAGTACGGCCGCTTGCTCTCCGCCAGCTTGTAGGCCTCGATCCGGTCCTCGGCGGCCTGGTCGACCTCGTTGCGCGCCTCGGCGTCCGCCGCGCGCGCGTGCGCCTCGCGGTAGAGGTGGGCGTGCGCGCTCGCCACCGCCAGCTGCGTGTACTTCTCGTGGACGTCGGCGAACGCCTCGTCCTTCGGCACGTTGATCGTGGCTTCTCCCTCGGGCCCGACCGAGAACTCGATCTTCTTCAGGTCCTCGACGTCCCTGTTGACGACGGTGCCGCGCGCCGCCTCCTTGTCGAGGACGCGGTCCATGGCGTACTCGATGTTGCAGATCGCGCGCTCCTCGTCGTCCGGCTCGCGCACCTCGGCGCCGGCCGCCTTGCACTTCTCGGCGAAGCGGCGGTTGCCCTCCTCGATCGCCCAGTCCCGCGACATCGGCTGCGAGCGCTCCGGCATGCTCTGGATGTCGAAGTCCGACAGGTGGTAGGCGGGGTAGGTGCGCCGCGCCTCGTAGGTGTCGGGCGCCCGGTTCCGGTCCTCGTCGTAGATCGGATCGCCCTTCTTCACTGGGCCCAACTCGCCGCGCGCGTTGTAGCCCTCGCCGTCCTGCTGGTGCACCGACTGCACCTGGCTGGCGAAGTTGCTGCGGACCTGAACCGGCTGCGGGCGGTCGCCGGTGACTGGGTTGCGGCCGCGCAGGGCGCGGCCCCGCTCGCCGAGCGCCTCCTTCAGCCTCGCGGCCCCGTTGAGCGTCCCGTAGCGGGAGTCCGGAGAATCGCGCTGCGCGCAGTCGCGCCGCAGCACCATGCCGGTCGCCCCCATGTAGCGCTTCCCGGACTTGAACTCCGGCGTGCCGTCGTCGTTCTGCCGCCCGGTGGCGTTGAGAATCGCGCACGGCGGCAGCATGTCGTCCTCGCGCTGGTTCGGCGCGACGCCCGCCCGAAGATCCGCCGCGAAGTCCTTTCCGTACTGGTCGTACAGGACGTCCGCGGTCAGATCGTCGGATCGCGGCCGCCGCGGGAACCCTGTTCGTCTGGCCATGAGACCCTCCCGGAGAATGAAGCGGTGAACAGGCGCCGGGACCGCCCCGGCGACGCGAGAAAGCTACCGACGGTGAAGACGGGGACGAGCATCCGAGGCCGCCCCCAACGACCTACCGGGAGATCTCCGGCCCCCGCTCCGGCTCCGGCCCCGCGGTCCTCCCGCCGGCAGGCGCGGCCCGGTCCGGAACCCCGCCGCCGCGGGTCGGTGGTTCCGGGGCCGTGGGCGATTCGCCGGCCTCCGCTTCGGCCAGCGCCCGGCAGAGCCACGTGTCGGCGCGCTTGAGCGCCATCCGGTCCCGCTTGTCCAGGCCGTCGCCCGAGGACGGACAGCTCTCCCGGCAGTGCGGGGCCGCCGCCTCGGCGAGGCGGGCCGCCGCGAAGCGCGACGCCAACTCGCGCTCGCGCGGGTACGCGGCGCGATGGGCATCGGCGCCCGCATGGCCGGCCACCAGACGCAGCGACTCCACCGTGCACGCGCGGCCGGCCGGCTGGGCGGCGCTCACGGCCCCGGCCGTCTCGCGATCGCGACGCTGCGGGTGCCCGGACGCCAGCCAGAGCGCCTCGTAGACCTGACGATGCAGCTCGGTCAGCCGGGACCGCGGCTGCGCGGCGTCGGCCGCCCGCGCCGGGACGACGAGACGGTCCTCGGGCCCGCCGGCCCGCGCATCGCGCTGCGCCTCTGGCGGACGCGCGTCGGCCACGTAGCCGACCTGCCCGCCCGCCGGTCCGTCAACGCGAAGCCCCGCCGTCTCGGCCGCCTCCAGGACCGTCTGCAGCCGATCGACCAGGTCGCGCCGCTGCTGTTCCGAGTCACGCACCGCGGCGCGAACCTCGGGAAGCAGCGCCCCCACGCGCTGCGCATCGACGCCGGCACGGCGGGCCAGCAGCTCGTCGACCCGGTCCGACTGCGCCAGCGTCCGCCCGGGCGCCACCCAGGCGCCGTCGGCGTCACCGGGAAGCTCGCGAATCTCGCGCGAGCAGGCGCGTGCCGTCATCAGTTCCGCGAAGTGCTCGACCTGCCGGCCGTAGTAGACGGCGGCGTCCCGCGGATACCGGTTGTAGAACCGATCCGCCGCCGCCACCGCCTTGGCCGCCTCCGCCTCGGCCGGCGCCGGAGACGGGTCCGGGGACGGCTCGAACGGCCGAAGGGTCTCCTCGAGGGCGAAGCCGACCTCCCGGAAGAAGTCCCGGCAGTCGTCCTCCGAGAGCGGCGCCAGGCGGAGCCGGCCGTCCACGAGCGGCTCAGACGAGGTCACGTGCACGGTGACCTCGCCGTCGGCCGCCGCCACCGACCACGACGCCGGGAGCCGCAGCTCGATCCCGCCCCTGGGCGGATCGACCAGCTCGGGACGGGCGACATCGGCCGCGAACCGGACCGCGCGGCCCCGCTCGGCGAGCGCGCCGATGGTCTCGGCGACCCACTGCCCGGGCGCCGGAACCTGGTCCTCGAGCCCGTCCAGCGGCCACTCGGGCGGCGAGCCGGGCATCGTCCCCGTGCCGCCGAGGCGGCCGTCGAGCGCACGCACGGCCTCGAAGACCGCCAACTCCGCATCGGCCGCCGAGGGGCGCGCGCCGGCCGCCAGCGACAAGCTGCGCACGCCGTCGATCGCGGCGGCCATCGCCCGGTCGAAGCGCGCCCCCGCCCCCGCCGGGCGCACAGCGAGGGGCGACGCGGGGTCGAGCACCTCGATCGCGCGGTTGAGGTTCGGATACGCCTCGTCGATCAGCGCCAACTTGTCGGGAGCCGCCTGCTGGCGCGCCGGGTCGAGTCCCACCGCGGTATGGGCGCGGCTGCGGAACCGGGTGACCTCGCACCACGCCCAGTGCGACTCGGCGTGATCGTGCACGGCGCGCAGCAGAGTCAGGCCCTGTTCGACGGGGCCGCCT
This sequence comes from Acidobacteriota bacterium, assembly GCA_009861545.1. Classification (NCBI taxonomy): domain Bacteria; kingdom Pseudomonadati; phylum Acidobacteriota; species Acidobacteriota bacterium. The sequence goes on from VXME01000068.1 coordinate 13,358, forward strand.
CCCGAGAGCACGCGTTGCGCGATCGCGCGCCGGTCGGCGTTCCAGCCGCGCTCGACGTCCTGTGACGCGGCGGGGTCGCGCCTGCAGAGCGCGCGGTGATCCGACTCGCGGCGGTCCAGCAGCCGCCGCGCGTGATCGCCCGGGTCCGGATAGCCGCGGTGGCCCGCAACCCGCTCGTGCATCCCCAGCAGCACGGACAGCACCGCCGGATCGAAGTGCACCTGCCGCAACGTCACGTGCAGGTATGGCGGCTCCGCCTCCCGGAGCAGACGCCTTTCGAGCGACTCGCGCGCCTCGGGCAGCTTGACGTCGACGGCCGCGACCTTGTCGCCCTCGCCGGCGGCGTCCCGCGCCTCCTTCGCGTCGAAGTAGATCTGCTGCGAGACCCGGCGCGGACGCTCGACCACCACCCAGCCCGTGATGGGCTCTTCGGTATCCACGGCCCGGCCGGCCCGATGCTCGACCCGCTCGCCCGGCCGCGCGGCGGCCCGGGCCGCCGTCTCGGTGGCGTGCGCGCCGCCGCGAAGCACCTCCGGCGTGACGACGACCCAGCCGGACACGATGTCGCGCGGAATCTCGCGCGGCACGGCCCGGACCTGGTCACCGGGGCCGGCCTGCCGCCGGGCCGCTTCCTGCGTCCCGAAGACGCGCGACACGCTGGCCTCGCGCTCGTAGACGAGCCACCCGGCGGGACGGCCCGCCGCCTTGCTTCCCCGGAAGCGGCGCAGGATGTCGCCCGGATGCGCCTCGCGCTTCGCCTCGGCCTCGGTCTCGTAGCGCCCCCGCACCCGCTCGGGACGGAAGACGACCCACCCGGTCCCGACCTGCGGACCCTCGGCCGCGTACAGCGCCCGGTACCACTCGGGCGGACGTCCCACCGACTCGCGGTAGTAGGCCACCAAGTCGGGATTCGGACGCCGCGCCAGGAACGGCCCGCGCAGCGCGCGCACCGCCTCGACTCCTTCGGCCAGCGCCTGCACCGCCGCGCGCCGCCTCCATCTCCCGCAGATCTCGCGGACGACCCGCTGGCGCTGCTCCGGGTCCGCGTCCTCGCGCAGATAGGCCGCCCTGCCGTCGCTGACCCAGATCGAGTGCTGCGGCATGCGATGCCGCCGCTCCTCGAGCGGATCCCCGTGCCAGGGGGCCCGCGGCTCGCTGCGCCCGGCCTCGCGGATCCGGCCCGGCTCGAGCGCCAGCGGATCGACGGCGCGATCCTCGATGTCGCGCGCATCGAGCTCCTCGGCGATCTCCTCGGCGCGGGCCGCTGTCTCGTCCTCCGCCGCCTGCTGCTCGTCGGGGTCCTGGACCAGGTCCGGCCATCCGAAGGTCCTCGCCTCCAACGAACGCCCCGCGGCGTCCTCGACCAGCCGGGAACCCGGACCGCGACCGCCGGACGACGCGCCGCGCTTCGCCATCGCGTACGCCTCCTCTCGGGAGCGGGCTCCGGGAACGGAGCCGCCTCGCCACCGGAAAACCTAGCCAACGCTCAGCGGCACGCGGGGGACGAGGAGACCGCAAGCCCGGCGACCGGCCGCGCGATGGCGGCCGGCCGCCGGGGCCGGGCCTCATGGCGAGACGATCGGGTCAGGCGGCGGGGACCGGCGCGCCGGGAGTAGGCGGCGCGGATCCCGCGGCCGGGGGCGGCTGCTCGCCCACGTCGCCGCCCCGTATCAGCGCTTCCTCGTCCAGCGTCAGGCTCGCGTCGAGCCTCACTTCGCCGCGCGAGGCGTGCTCCTCCTCCATCTCCGCTTCCAGCTCCTCGTCACTCGGACCGAGCTCGGTGTCGAACTCGGCGAGGGCCGGATCGCCCGGCTGCGCGAACAGCAGCTTCATCGCCTGCTCGGTGCTCATCTCAGGCAGGTCCGGCGTGGGGGGCAGATCCCAATCCCGGCGCTGCTGCTCGGTCGTCGCGACCTGGTAGGCCGAGGCCATCGCCGCGTCGTACTCCTCGCGAGTGAGCGGAAAGACCACCGAGATCAATCGGTGCTCGAACTGCAAGGTCTCGTGCTCCACGGCACCCTCTCCTCCCGCCGGCTCACGACCCGGCATCACCAAGAACCGGACAGGGTTGCCGGCGCGGGGCGGCCGGCAACCCAGGACGCGTAAGGGTAGGAACGCGAAACCGCGCCGAGGATGCCCCTGCGCGATCGCCCGCCAGGCTCAGCGGGACATCGAATCGCCCGGCCGGTCGATCGCGGGACCACGCCCTGCGGCCGCCTCCGCGCCGCCCCGGGTGCCGGCCGCCCGGTCGGGCACGCCGCCCGCATGACCCGGCGCGGCGGCGTCCGCAGGGAGCGACGAGGCGGGCGACGCACCGTAGCGGGCGGGACGCTGTCCCCGGTCGAGGGCCCGAGCCTGATCCACCGTCATCGTGGGCGGGGGAGCGCCGACCTTGCGCGCCGCCTTGGTGACGGTCAGGCACGCGTAGTAGTAGGGGGAGTGCTTCGGCGCAATCCCCGCCGCCGCCGCCATGACCGGCGAGCGCCGCTCCGCGAGCTCGCGGACCAGCCGGTCGGCCGCGGCCCCGGACTCCAGTGCGCGGCACACCGTGCGCCAGTCCGCCTCGGATTGCGAGAAGTGGTCGCCGCGTCCGGACACGCCGCCCCCGGGACGGCTCCGCGATTCCGGCCTTGAACGGCCCGCCTCGTGCTCCAGCGCCGCGTGCCTGGCCGGAGGCAGCTCCTCGACCGGCACGGCCTCCGGGTTGCGGCCCGCGCCCGCGGCCCGCCGGCGCTCGGCCGCGTAGGCCGACACGCGGCGCCAGGACTCGTAGTCCCCCGCGATCGAACGAAGCTCCGCCCGATCGAACACCCGGTGGGCCACCTCCGGCCGGACGAGCAGCATCAGCGCCTGCATCTGATCCGGCGCCACCGCCTTCGCCACCGGCAGCCGGTAGAGCTGCGGCACCCTCGTCGCCGCCACCAGCGGCGGGGCGGTCGTGTAGGCCGGCTTCCGATTGACGAAGCCCGGCACGCGCAGGATGCGCGCGACGTCTACCGCGCCGGGGTCCCCGCCGTAGCGCTCGGCCAGGGCCGTGTTGTAGGCGACCACGCGGGCGGCGGCGCCCGCATCGTCCGGCGCCCCCCAGTACTGGTCATCCAGCTCCCAGTAGAGGTGGTACTTCGGCGGGGTCGACGAGCTGCGCAGCACGTGCGTCGGCGCGGGCAGATAGTCCGCCTTGACGTCCTCGGCGAGCCGCTCGAGGGCGGCGGGCCCGCCCGCATCCAGATCGGCGTGCAGGAACGCGAAGCGCGACACGAAACGCGCCTCCGCCCCGTAGACCGGCCGGCCCCGCTCGTCGGGCAGCCGGCGCACCGGATGGACGCCGCAGTAGACGTCCCAGCCCTGGAGGTTCTTCTCGCCCAGCCACATCAGGCGGCCCCGCTGCCGGCCGGCCCTGGTGACCTCGGCGCGCTCCAGATACGTCGTCCGGATCTGGCGGTAGTCCGCCGCCCCCGGACAGCGGTGGTTGATGATCTGGATCTTCAGCACGTCGTCCGACTCGTAGAGGTCCTCGAGCCACGACTGCGCCATCTCGAAATCGAGTTCCATGATCAGGGCACGCGCGCGGACAGACCGCGCCGGCAGCGTACCGACGGCGCCGACGCGGAGCGCGCTGCTACGCCGTTGGGCGTCGCCACCGCCACACGCTGTCCACACGGGAGTACGGCTCGCGATGGGATGATGGTGTGGTCGGGCGGAGGCGCGGATTCGGTGCCGGCGGGGCGGAAATGTGCTTGCGCACGCGACGGCCGGCTGCGCGGCCGTCCGATGTCCTTGTTCGAGCCGGCCGACCTGCAATGCGACGCGAACCGCGGCCCCGCCCGGGACGGCGTGCCGCCTGCCGGACCGGCCGGCAGCCAGTTTTGACGGCGCGCGAGACCAGCGAATACTCTGCCCGAGACGGATGCCGACCACGACGACGCAGTTGCCGCGCAAGCCACCATCCGACGCCCACAGGCGACGGCTGCTCGCACATTGGAACGAGCTCGTCGGCGCGCTCCCTCCCGACCTTGCTCACCGCCGCCCGTGCCTGCTCGGGCCCCCGGAGGCATTCTCCGACCAGCCGGCGCCGGCGTCGTACTTCAACGACTGGACGGGCCACGACCCGGCGCGCATGGGACCGTCGAGCATGGCCGTGGCGCGGCGCCTGGCGAGCAGCTGCGCCGGCTGGCCGCGCCGACCGAGCGCGGCCGAGTTCTACACCGCCGTCCACGCTGACAGACCCGACGCGCGGCAACAACTTCTCATCGCCGCTTGGGCGCGGGAAGCCACGTACCTCGACATCATCGACGCGTGGGGCGAGCACGTCTACACGATCCGCGAGCTCGTCGACGCGTTCCACAAGGTCGAGGGCCTCCGCACCTTCACGCGGTTCCGGTGGCTGAACCACATGGCGCTGGTGCCCGAAGCCGACGGAATCCCGCTGTGGAACTGCTGACGCTGCCCGAACCGGCAGCGACGCTGTGGCGAAGGGCCGGTCCGGCGCTCGAGCGCGCCCTCGCGCAGACGGGACGCCCGCCGGCGCGGTGGAGCATCGGCGGCGGCACCATCCTCGCCTGCCGCTGGGGGCACCGCGAGAGCACCGACATCGACCTGACGGCCCCGGCCGGCACCGGGATCGACCGGCTCGACGAGCGGGTCGGCGGCACGCTGCGGGCCGACATGACGGCCGCGGGCGCCGCCGACGTGTCGACCGGCAGGATGCGCCACCGGATCGTGTTCCGCGAGGGGAGCATCGACATCGCGGAGCTGGATCCTCGGCCGGCGGCCGGGCAGGCCGCCGCGCTCATCGAGGGCCGCGAGGTCGGCGTCAAGAGCACGACGCAGATCCTGCGCGGGAAGCTCGAGCGGGCGCTGCGCGAGGAAAGCCCCGCCCGGGACCTGTTCGACGTCGCGGTCGCGCACCACGCGGACCCCGACGCGCTCGCGCAGGCCGCGAACATGCTCGGCGAAGACGAGATCCGCCAGGTCAAGACGCACTGGCGGATCAACGCGCACCGCCTCGGGCACGAAGCCGAGGCGGCACTGGCGAGGGTGAGCCCGGAGTACGAGCCGGAGCGGCGCGACGTGGTCGCGCGGGCCATCGCACGGCTCGAGGACGCACGCTACCAGGCGGTCCGCATTCGCGTAACGCAAGGCGCACTGACCATCGAGACGCGCACGGCGGGGCGGCCCCCGACGACGATCCGCACCGGGCACGACGAGGCGGCCGCCACGCTCGAGCGCACCGGCATGGGCGAGTTCCTCAACCGGCACACCGCCGGCGGCCGCAGGCGCGTCATGCAAGAGGCCGGCGCCGCGAGAGGGCGCGGCGGCACCGAGACCACCATCCTCGACTGGCAAGGGCCGGCCGGCTCCGGCGCTGCCGCCCGCGGTTCCTCGCCCTGATCGGGGATGCCATCGCGGCGCTGCCGCCGCAGGCTCTCTGCCGATCCGTGCCGCACCGCGGCGCCTCCGCGAACCGAGGCTCGCCCGGCCTTGCCGAGCCGCGCCGTATCCGCCGGCCGGCGATTCAGGCGGCTGCGCCTCTCTACAATGACGCCGAAATGACCTCCATGACCTTGGGTAAGCTGCTGGCCGCCCTGCGGCGCGCCAGCGCCGACGTCCACGCGCGATGGGAAGCGTGCACGGTAAGAGCCGAAGTGCGCCAGGCACTCGTGCAGCCGTTCCTGCAGCGTGTCCTCGGCGTCGACGTCTTCGATCCGTTCGCACTCGTCCCGGACTCGGCCGGTTCGACCACGAAGACGAACCTCAAGCACCCGGACGCCAGGGTCGAGTACGCCGTGCGCCGGGGCGGCGCCCCGGTGCTGCTCGTCGCTGTTTTCGCGCGCCGCGATCGCGACGGCCGGAACGAGGCGCTCGATCGGCTGTCGAAATGCCTGGAACAGAGCCAGGCGAAACTGGGGGCGATCACGGACGGACGCACCTGGGAGTGGATCGGAGACCTGCGCGAGGCCGGCCTCGGCGTCAGCGCGTGGGCCCGCACGGTGCTGGAACCGGGCACGCTGCGCCTCCCGGCCGCACAGGCCCTGGCGCCCATGCACCAGGCCAACTGGGACCAGAGGCGGGTCCTGGAACAGGCCGCCCTGGCGATCTACACCGCCCGGGCCCGAAGCGCCCTGATGGAGCTGCTCACCGATCCGTCGGACGAGTTGGTGAAGATGATCGCCGGCATGGTGCACACCGGCCAGAGAACCCCGCGCGTCCTCGACCTGGTCGGCGCCGGGCTGCGGGCGGCCATCGCGTCGATGGACGCCAGGACGCCGCCTCCCGGGCTGATGCCAACGGCGGTTCCGCAACCGCGCCCGAAGCGGCCGGGCCAGACGCTGGCCCTAGAATGCGACGAGCCGGGCTGCCCGGCGCCCACCGACACGCGCAACCAGGCGGACGTGATGCGCTGGGCCCTCGACCGGCTGGCGAGCCGGCCGGGCGCGGACGAGGCCTTCGCCAAGTCCAAGCCGATGACCCGCGACCTCGCGGACCTGCCCGCGACGGTCCGCGCCAACCCGAGCCGCTACTGGTCCGGCAACGGCTGGTACACGTCGATCGTCCGGCCTGCGGCCCGCAAGGCCGCGCTCATCAACGAGCTGGCGCGCGCACTCGACGCGCCCGTCAAGGCACGCGTCGTCGGCGCCGACACGCGCGCCGGGAAGGCATCGGCACGGGCCGCGTAACCGGCGAGCCAATCAACCAGGGAGAGACCGACCATGGAGCAGACAGCGACCGCCGAGCCCACCGCCGGAAGCAGGAGCTTCCGCGTCCGGTACGTCACGACGCTGGACCGGCTGGAGCAGCTGAGCGACGACGAGCGGCGCCGTCTGGCGCCGGTCGCCGAACGCTACGCCTTCCGGCTCAACGACTACTACGCCGGCCTCATCGACTGGTCGGACCCCGAGGATCCGATTCGCCGCCTGGTCGTGCCCGACGAGCGGGAGCTCGCCGACTACGGCGCGCTCGATGCGAGCGACGAGGAGGCGAACACGGTCGCCCGCGGCGTGCAGCACAAGTACGCAGACACCGCGCTGCTGCTGTGCAACGAGGTCTGCGGCGCCTACTGCCGCTACTGCTTCCGCAAGCGGCTGTTCATGAACGACAACGACGAGGCGACCAACGACGTCGCCGACGGCGTCGCCTACATCGCCGCGCATCCCGAGATCACCAACGTCCTGCTCACCGGCGGCGACCCGCTGCTGATGAGCACCCGACGCCTGGCCGAGATCATCGGCCAGCTGGCGCTGATCGACCACGTCCGGATCATCCGCATCGGATCGAAGATGCCGGCGTTCGATCCGTGGCGGCTGCGCCGTGACGCCGAGCTGCAGGCGCTGCTGCGCAAGCACTCGCGCGGACCCCGGCGCATCTACCTGATGGCGCACTTCGACCACCCGCGCGAGCTCACCGGCGAGGCGCTCGCCGAGCTGCAGGCCTTCGCCGACTGCGGCGTGACGATGGTGAACCAGTGCCCGCTCATCCGCGGCATCAACGACGACGCCGAGGTGCTCGGCGAGCTGTACAACCGCCTGAGCTGGGCCGGATGCCCTCCCTACTACCTGTTCCAGGGCCGGCCGACCGCCGGCAACGCGCCCTACGAGGTGCCGCTGGTCGAGGGCTGGCGGATCTTCCAGGCGGCCTTGCGCCACGGGTCCGGGCTGGCGCGGCGCGCCCGCTACGTCATGTCCCACGCGACGGGCAAAATCGAGGTGTCGCTGGTCACCGACGACAGCATCTACCTGCGCTATCACCAGGCGAAGGACCCCACCAACCTCGGCCGGGTGATGCACGCGCGGCGCGACGACCGGGCCGCCTGGATGGACGAGCTCGATTACCGGTTCCAGCCCCTCGTGTAGTCCCGCGCGCCGCGGGCCACGGCCTTGCCGAGCCGCGCTTCCTGGACGCCGCCCGGCTACCCGCACGCGGGGCGCCGACCCGCCTCCCCGCAGCGATCCAGAAGCGCCTCGAGGGCTCTGGCCTCCGCCTCGGTGACCGTCAACCCGTACCGCTGCCGGATGCGCAGCTGGGCGCGCGCGTACCAACAGGCATTGCGCGTAGGCAGCCAGCCGTCGGGGCCGCGGCCTCGACGGCCGTCCGCGAATACGGCCCGTTCGGCATAGACCCAGTTGTCCGGGTCCGAGGCGAACGCCCGGCGCACCAGCGGCGGCGCGGCGCACAGCCCCGCCGCATGCGCCGCCGCGGGCGGGACGACCCGGCCCAGAGCGACCGAGCGCACCGAATCGAACGCCGTGCACGACAGAACCGAGCGGAACGCGTCGCCTCGTGGGGCGGCCGACAGCCTCGGAGACGGCCACGGGCCTGCCGAGGCGTAGTCGCTCCCGTCGTAGGCCGTGCAGGCCGAAGGCTCCCCGATGCGCAAGCCGCGCCAGCTGCGCGGATGAACGAACGCCACCTCCGCCGCCGCGCGCCGTTTCCGCGCAACCTCCCCCGCCGGCGGGGCCGGTTGCCGGTACGCGTTCCGCCAGTCCCGCTCCCCGGCGGGCGGCGGATTCGTCACGCATGCGGCGGCCAACGCGCACACGACGACCGAGGGCACGGCTCTCACGGCAGATCCTCCTCTGGCGAGCCGGACCCGAACAACTCCTCGAGAGCGAACAGGAACGAGCGAACGGCCAGCCCCGCCCGGCCGTAGCCCGACAGGCGCACGATTCCCGCATCGACGCCGCCGGACGCGGGCGACGCCGCGAACTCCTCGGCCAGCGCAAGCTCCCCGGCGACCAGCTCCACCAGCCGCTCGCGGGCCAGCACGCCGTAGTGCCGCTCGAAGTACCGCGCCCGCGACGTGCGCAGCAGATCGCCACAGCGCAACCGGTACGCGACGTCGACTCGCTCGACCACCCCCGCGTCGACCCCCTCGGGAGGAACGGGCCAGTCCTCGGGTTCGAGAACCGCCAGCCGCTCCAGGCAGTCCGCGAACTCCCACGCGATGTCCAGCGGGTCGACCGGATCCTGCAGAGGAGCGGCCGGCGAGCCCCCGGGCGCGGACGGCGCCTCGTAGCGTCCGTCCAGCCAGTTGTAGGCCGCCAGCAGGCAGGACCCGCTCACGACGACGGTCCAGATGGTAGCGGCAAGATGAAAAGGGACCCCGCGGCAATCTGAAAAGGGACCCCC
>VXME01000069.1 GCA_009861545.1 Acidobacteriota bacterium
ACATGCCGGCCGGCGCGCGCGTGCCGCTGGGGAGTCTGGCCGAGATCGTGGAGGATCGCGGTCCGAACTTCATCGGGCGGGAGAACGCGCAGCGGCGGATCATCGTGACCGCCAACGTGTCCGGCCGCGACCTGGGAAGCGTCGTGGCCGACGTGCGCGAGCGGGTGGATGGGCGCGTTGCCCTGCCCGAAGGCTACCGCATCGAGTACGGCGGGCAGTTCGAAGCGGAAGAGCAAGCCGAACGTCTGCTGCTGGGATTGGGCGTCGGGGCGGTGGCCGGGATCTTCCTGATCCTCTACAGCGCGTTCCGTTCGACCCGCGACGCGGCCATCATCATGATCAACCTGCCGCTGGCGTTGATTGGAGGCGTGGCCGGCGTCTTCCTGGGGGGTGGGGTGCTCTCCATCGCGGCGCTGATCGGGTTCATCGCCCTGTTCGGAATCGCTACCCGAAACGGCATCATGCTGGTGTCGCGCATTCGGCGCCTGCGCGAGGACGAGGGCGTGGTCGACGTGCGCGAAGCGGTCGTCCGGGGCTCGGTCGACCGTCTGGTGCCGATCGTCATGACGGCGCTGTCGACCGGTCTGGCGCTGTTGCCGGTGGCCCTCCGGTTCGGCGAGCCGGGCAGCGAGATTCAGGCGCCGCTGGCGATGGTCATCGTCTGCGGGCTGTTCTCGTCCACCGCGCTGAACATGTTCGTAGTGCCCGCGGCCGTCTTCCTGCGGTATCGACCGCGTGACGAAACCGCGGCCTGAGAGTCTGTGCGGCCGAACGGCGCAGGCTGCCGGTCGGGCTCGGTTGGAGACTGCATGGTCATGAGAGTCGGCCTCCTCGGTCTGGTCGTCGCGCTGCTGGCGCCTGCCGCAACCGCCGCACAGGTCCCCGAGCGGGACCGCCGCAACACGCAGATCCGCCACACGGACCTGCACTATGCGATGCGGGCCTATTCGCGGGCCGAGTGGGAGGAGCGGGCCGCGTTCCTTCGCAAGCAGATCCTCTTCTCCGCCGGCCTGTCGCCGCTGCCGGAGAAGACGCCGTTGAATCCGCGGTCGGGCGAGCCGGTGGTCCACGACGACTACTCGGTGTCCGCCGTCCTGCTCGAGACGTACCCGGGGTTCTTCCTCGGCGGCAACCTGTACCGGCCGGCGGGGAAGCCGGGACCGTTCCCGGCCGTCGTTTCGCCTCACGGCCACTGGCCCTACGGCCGCTTCGAGAACAGCGAGTTCAACTCCGTGCCGGCGCGGGCCATCAACTTGGCGCGCCAGGGGCACGTCGTCTTCGCCTACGACATGGTCGGCTGGAACGACACGCGGCAGGCGCCGCACGGGTTCGCCGGTCCGCGGGAGCACCTGTGGCTCATCGGCACGCTCGGCCTGCAGTTGTGGAACAGCATCCGGGTCGTCGACTACCTGGCGTCGCTGCCCGACGTGGACGCCGGCCGCATCGGCGTCACCGGCGCCTCCGGCGGGGCCACCCAGGGCTTCCTGCTGGCCGCCGTCGACGACCGGATCGGCTATTCCGCCCCCGTGAACATGGTGTCGTTCCTCATGCAGGGGGGATCGCCCTGCGAGAACGCGCCGCTGCTGCGTATCGACACGCACAACGTCGAGTTCGCGGCAGCCTTCGCCCCGAAGCCGCAGCTTCTGGTCTCGGCGACCGGAGACTGGACCGTCAACACGCCGGCCGAGGAATTCCCGGCGGTGCAGGGCATCTACCGCCTGCTGGACGCCGGGTCCAACGTGGAGTGGCGGCAGTTCGACTCGCCGCACAACTACCACCGGGACAGCCGCGAGGCGGTCTACGGCTTCTTCGGGAGGCACATCCTCGGCGACCCGGACGCCGCGCGGTTCGTGGAGCGCGGCTACAGTCCCGAGCAGCTCAGCTCGCTGCTCTATCTGTGGGGACGGGGATTACCGGCAGGGGCGGTGGACCTGCAGGAGCTCGTCCGCCGGCGCATCGCCGCGGCGGAGGCCGACACCGCGGCGCTGGCGGTCAGCGACGCTGTCACGCTGGAGCGGGCCCGGACCGCCTTCCGCGAGCGGTTGGGCCTGTCGATCCACGCCGAGGCTCCCGCGCCGGACCGCGTGGTGATGCAACGCCTGCCGGGCGGCGCGCTGGTGCTCGGCCGGAGAGGGGCCGGCGACCGGATTCCGGCGAGGCTCGTCAACGGAGGGCCGGAAGCCGAGGGCACGGGTCGGGGCGCGGAAGCTGGAGCGGGTCCGGGCCCGAGGGCCGGCAGCGACGCGGGCGTACCAACGCTGCTCGTGCATCCCGAGGGCGCCGAGGCTGCGGAACGTTCGGCGCCGGGCCGGATCCTGGCCGCGCACGGCGCGCCGCTGCTGCTGATCGATGCCTTCCAGACCGGTGCGGCGGTCGCTGACCGCGATGTCGCCGGCGCCGGCCGCAATGCCGAGGCGTACTACCACGTGTTCAACCGCAGCGACGACGCCAACCGCGTGCAGGACATCCTGACCGCCATCGCGTACCTGCGCCGGCACACGGGCGCGGAGACCGTCAACGTGGTCGGCACCGCGCAGGCCGGCTTGTGGGTGCTGCTTGCGGCCGCGCTCGACCCGGGCGAGCTGACCGTGGCCGTCGACCTCGACCGGTTCGACGCGGCGGACGATGCCGCCTACGTGGACGGGTTGTTCATTCCCGGCCTGCGCCGGGCCGGCGACGTGCGGGCGGCGGCGCCGCTGCTGTCGCGCGGCAGGCTGCTGCTGCACAACGTCCATGCCCGCTTCCCGCTGCCGTGGTTCGAGGCATCCTTCGAAGCTGCGGGCAGGTCCGGGAGCCTGCGCACGAGCGAGGCGAGAGCGCTGCCCGAGGCTCTCGTGGCCTGGCTGGAGTCCTGACCGGTGCCTGCCTGGCTGGAGTCCCGACCGGCGCCTGCCTGGAGACCGGCACGGTGAACAGCCGGGCCGATTTTCCAGCATCGAGGAGTAGTATTGGATCCGGTAGAGGCGCACGCGGACGAGAGCGTGCGCCGGGAGGAAGGGAAGATGACACATCGAGCACGGGCGGCGGCGATTGCACTGATCGCGGGCGTGGCGCTGATGCCGATGCTCGCCGCGGCCCAGGCCACCGACGCCACCGGTCCCCGCACGCCGTGGGGCCACCCCGATCTCCAGGGCACCTGGGACTACCGCACGCTCACCCCGCTCGAGCGGCCCGTGGAGCTGGGAGACAAGGCTTTCCTGACTGAGGAAGAGGCCGCGACGCTCGAGCAGGAGACCCTCGCCCGCAACGAGCTCCTGCTGAACCGCGCTCCCGAGACCACGAGCGCCAGCGACCAGGTGGACCGCCGTGCGGACGGCACCCCCGGCTTCTACAACAACTTCTGGCTGGACCGGGGCACCACCGCCATCGCGACGCGCCGCACCTCGCTGGTCGTGGATCCTGCCGACGGGCGGCTGCCGGCCCTGACCGAGCCGGCGCGGCGCCGCGCCAACTCGCCCGAGGCGGCGCGTCTGGAGGGCGTGCGCCGCGGGCGCCTGCCGGCGGCCAGCTACGAGGACCTCGACGCCGGAGACCGCTGCATCCAGCACGCCAAGGCCGGCCCGCCGCTGAGCACCGGCGGCTACAACAACAACATGATGCTGTTCCAGACGCCCGACCACGTCGTCATCCTGGCCGAGCAGAACTATGACGCGCGCATCATCCCGCTCGACGGGCGGCCCCACGTGTCGCCGCGGTTGCGCCAGTGGATGGGCGACTCGCGCGGCTACTGGGAGGGCGACACGCTCGTCGTCGAGACGGTCCATTTCAACGGCAAGCACGACCAGATCGGCCGGCCGCTGCTGAGCACCGGCGAGAACCTGGCGCTGGTCGAGCGGTTCACGCTGATGGACGGGGAGAACCTGATGTACGAGTACACGGTCCGCGATCCCAGCATCTGGACGCGCTCCTGGACCGCACAGCATCCGATGAAGCGGAACCCGGACCTGATGTTCGAGTTCGCCTGTCACGAAGGCAACTACGGGATGCACGGCATCATGGCCGGCTCGCGCGTGCAGGAGGCCGAGGCCGCCGCCAGGTAGCAGCCGTCAGCGCGTCGCACGAACGAGCGTTCGACGTGCTCCATGGGACGGCGCTTCGGCGGCGTCGTCCCATCGCGCCCGGTTCTCACTCCGACGCCAGCGCGATCAGGCCCGCGTCGTTCGCCGCGCCATACGCCAGAACGATGAACTGCCGGCCGTCCTGCAGGTAGGTCATCGGGGTTCCGGTCGGCGCCACGTCGAGCTCCAGGGCATGCACCGTCTCGCCCGTTGCCTTGTCGAAGGCGAGCAGGTACGGCGTGGTCGACAGCGTGCGCGGGTTGACGGGCGCATCGGGGTCGCGGCTGATGAAGCCGAGGTCCGGGCTGTCGCGCCGTCCACGGAAGCCGAGGAAGAGCAGCGTCCTGGTGAGCAGTGGCCCCGTGTAGGAGCCGCCCCCAAGCGGTCCGGGATCGGGAACGCCGAGGTCCATCACCTCCCGGCGCGGGCCGTCGCCGAGGGGGACCATCCACGCCTCGGTGCCGGTGTTCAGGTCGAAGGCGCTGAGCCGGACGTAGGGCGGCTTCCACAGCGGCAGGCCCCGCGGGCCGCGCAGACCGCCCGAACGGGTCCGCCGGTAGCGGAAGTCCGACGTGCCCGGGTCCGGGGGCCCGAGCAGGACGACGCTCGGCTGCGTGCGCGACGGCACATAGAGCCAGCCGGTCTCCGGGTCGACCGCCGCGCCGTGCCAGTTGGCGCCGCCGATGGCGCCGGGCATGAGGATCGTGCCGCGCTTGCCGTCGTCGCCCGCGGCGGTGATCGGCTCGAAGAGCGGTCCGTAGGTGAACTCCTCCAGGATCTCGACCGCCTCGGCCCGCAGCTCCGGCGTGAAGTCGATCAGGCTGTCGATCGACACCCCCTGCCGGTCGAATGGCGGCGGCTTCGTCGGATGCGGCTGGGTCGGTGCGGTCCGCTCACCGGGCACGGTCGTCTGCGGGACCGGCCGCTCCTCGATCGGCCAGACGGGTTCGCCGGTGACGCGGTCGAAGACATAGGTGTAGGCCTGCTTCGTCACCACCGCAACGGCCTTGATGGGCCGGCCGTCGACCTCGATGTCCACGAGCACGGGTGCCGCCGTCGCGTCGTAGTCCCAGAGCCCGTGGTGGACGAACTGGAAGTGCCAGACCCGCTCGCCGGTCGCCGCGTCCAGGCAGACGATGCTCTCGGCGAAGAGGTTGTCGCCGAGGCGGTGACCGCCGTAGTAGTCGTTGGTGGGCGTGCCGATCGGCAGGTAGACGTAGCCGAGCTCCGTGTCGGCGGTCAGCATGCCCCAGGCGTTGGTCGAGCCGGAGTACTCCCACGAGCCGTTCTCCCACGTCTCGTTGCCGAACTCGCCCGGCTGGGGGATGGTGTGGAACTCCCACAGTTCCTCCCCGGTGCGGACGTCGAAGCCGCGCACGTCGCCCGGCGCGTCGAGCTGGAACCGCGGGCCGTCGAACACCACCGACCCGATCACGACCACGTCGCCGACCACGATCGGCACCGACATCAACTGGTAGTCGCGCCGTGGGATCGGCCGGCGCAGCCCCTGCGTGGCGTCGATGGCCCCGTCGGCGCCGAAGTCGGCGATCGGCCTTCCGGTACGCGCATCGAGCGCCCAGAGGTAGGCGTTGCCGGTAGGCAGGAAGATGCGCGCGTCCCGCCCGTCCGACCAGTAGGCCACGCCCCGCGAGTTGAACCCGGTGTTCGCCGGCCGCTCGCCCTCCCAGCTTCCCGGGTCGAACGTCCAGAGCGTCTCCCCGGTAGCGGCGTCGATGGCCGCTGCCTGCGACAGCGACGTCTTGATGTACAGGACACCGTCGACGAGCACCGGCGTCGACTTGAAGGCGTCCGGTATCGCCGGCAGCGTCCTGCGGTTGGCGGTGACGATTGGGTTGTCGGGCGACTCCCACCGCCAGGCGACGCGGAGGCGGTGGACGTTGGTGCCGTCGATCTGCTCGAGCGGCGAGTACTTCGTGCTCCCGTGGTCTCCGCCGTACGCGGGCCACTGCCCGTCCTGGGCGCCTTGCTGGGCGGCGGGGGAGCACCAGAGCAGGGCAGCGGCCACGACGGCGCCAGCGATGCGCCGCAACATGCCTTGCCTATCTGTCAGTCGTAGCAGCATGGCGTTCCTCCCGTTGGAACCGCCATTCTAGCGCCCCGAAACGCCTCGCAGGCTCGGCGTTTCGGCCCATCCCGTCCTCACCATGAGCTTGCGTCTCGGAACTCTGCTTCGCTACGTTCTGCGGCGCAAGCTCCCGGATCGCAGCGCCCTCTCGCGTAGTCCCGCGCTCTCCACCCACGAGCACGAAAGGACGGAGCGCGTGGATCGTACACGAATGTTCCTCATTCGTTGCTACAATGGCGCCACAACCCAAGGAGCACGCATGGCCAAGACGGCAACAATCCGCGCACGCCTGGAACCCGACCTGAAGCACGAGGCCGAACAGATCCTGTCGACGCTCGGCCTGTCGCCGACCGCGGCCATCACGCTGTTCTACAGGCAGGTGACCTTGCAGCACGGCCTGCCTTTTCCGGTGAGGATTCCCAACGCGGAGACCCGCGAGGCTCTGCGTCAGGCAGTTGAGGGGGATGGTCTCACGGAGTACGGTGGCCTCGACGATCTCACGGCGGCGCACGCTGATTGATGCGCCTCCTGACCACGAAACGTTTCGGGAGAGACCTGAAGCGGGCGAAGAAAAGAGGCAAGGACCTCGGCAGGCTCTGGGCTGTCGTCGATCGGCTGCTTGGCGGACAGGCGCTCGACCCGCGCCACCGACAGCATCGGCTGTCCGGGGTTTGGTCCGGATCCTGGGAGTGCCACATCGAGCCGGACTGGCTGCTGATCTGGATCCAGGACGATGATGTTCTGGTTTTGGTCCGAACCGGTACACATTCGGATCTGTTCGCCTGATCGTGCGCGGTATCCTCGAGAATAGACGACGCGCTCCTTCAGCGGGAGAGACACATGGCGATCGACAGTGTGGCGAAGCTCCGTGCGGTCTACCGTCCTCCCCGCGCACGGTCCGGGCTCAAGGTGCTGGACCATCTCGACGTCCACTGCCGCAACTTCATCGCCCTGTCTCCGCTCTGCGTGATCAGCTCGTCGCGGGCGGACGGGCGGGCCGACGCCTCGCCCCGAGGAGACCTGCCCGGATCGCTGGCACACGTGCTGGACGACAGGACGCTGCTGATCCCCGACCGGCCGGGAAACCGCCAACTGGACACGTTGACGAACCTGGTGGAGCGTCCCTACGCGGGGCTGGTGTTCTTCGTGCCGGGCTGGAACGAGACCCTGCGGATCAACGGGCGCGTGGAGATCGTCGATGAGCGGGAGTTCCTGGCTCCGCTGGCTATCCGCGGCAAGATTCCGATCCTGGCCGTGAAGGTGACCGTGGAAGAGGCCTATCTCCATTGCGCCAAGGCGCTCATCCGGGCCCGCGTCTGGGAACCGGAGGCGCGGGTCGAACGCTCCCGGTTCCCGACCTACGGACAGGTGCTGGCCGATCAGATCGCGGGCGCCGACGCCGCCGAGATCGACGCCGACTCGGCGCAGAGCGCCAGGACTGATCTCTATTGACCCCGACGGCGCCAGGCCGGACCGGGAGTCTGTACCGCAGAGAATGGTGTCGGCGCAGACGACGCTATCCTGAAGCTCACGGATGCGGCTCGATGCGCAGGAGCGCCCCGTCGTCCTCGTCCGTCAGCAGATAGACGAATCCGTCGGGCCCTTCGCGCACTTCCCGGATACGTTGCCTGAGCTCCGTCAACATCGACTCGCGCCGCAGCTCCTCTGTGTTGTCGTTGAACACGATGCGCTGCACGTGGCCCGTGCCCGAAATGCCGCCCTCGCGCAGGGATCCTACGAGCACGTTGCCTCGCCACGCAGGAAACTGGTCGCCGGTGTAGACGGCCATGCCGGAGACCGCGATGGCGGGCAGCCACACCACGAGTGGTGATTCCATCCCCTCGCGCGTCGGATGTTCGGAAACGCGCGAGCCGGGATAGTTGCGTCCGAAGCTGACGACCGGCCAACCGTAGTTGCGACCCGGCAGGATGATGTTGATCTCGTCGCCGCCGTTGGGACCGTTCTCGTTGTTCCAGAGCATCCCGGTTTCAGGGTGGACGATGAGGCCCAGCGAATTGCGATGCCCCAAGGCGTAGATTTCCGGCCGATAGCCCGGCTGGTCCACGAACGGGTTGTCGGCCGGTACGGAGCCATCGTCGTTGAGGCGCAGCATCTTGCCGCGCAGGCTCGCGGGGTCCTGCGCGACGTTCCCCACGTTGCCGCCGGTGGACATGAAGACCTTGCCGTCATGGCCGAAGGCGACGCGCCCGTTGAGACCCGAGTTGCCCTCGTGCGCGTCGGTGACGACCAGGTCCTCGACGTCGACGAGTGCGCCAGCCTCGAGCCGGCCCCGCGCGAGCGCCGGGGAACCCCTGCCGTTGCCGGCGGGCTTGGTATAGGTGAGGTATACGAGGCCGTTGTCGGCGAATCGGGGATGGAGGGCCACGTCCAGGAGCCCGCCGTTGCCCTCGGTTCTCATCTGTGGCAGTCCGGAGATGGGGTGCGGGTCGAGCACGCCGCCGCGCACGATGCGAAGACGACCAGGCCGCTCGGTGACCAGCATGTCGCCGTCGGGGAGGAACGCGATGGCCCAGGGATGCGACAGCCCCCTGGCCACGACGCTGACGCGGATCTTGTGCTGCTCGGCGGTATCGAAAACCCATGGCCCGTCACCCAACGGCGGCACCGGGACGCCGATGGGCCGTTCCTCCTGCGCGTGGCCGGGCGCGAGCATGCAGAGCAACAGCGGCGCCGCCAAGAGAACGGAATGTCGGATCCTCATGCGAACCTCCCGCGTGATTGGGTCATCTCCAGCGCGGATCGCCGAGGTTCACGGCGCCGGCTCTATCCGCAGTAGCGCGCCGTCGTCGACGTGGTCCGTCAGCACGTAGAGCAACCCGTCGGGCCCCTCGCGCACCTCCCGGATGCGCTGCCGCAGCTCCGTCAGCATCAGCTCGCGCCGCAGCTCCTCCATGTGCTCGTTGAAGACGATGCGCTGCAGGTGGCCGGTCCCCGGGATGCCGCCCATCTGCAGGGATCCGACGAAGAGGTTGCCCTTCCACGCGGGGAACTCGTCCCCCGTATAGACGTCCATGCCGGCCGCCGCGATGGCGGGCAGCCAGACCACGAGCGGCGACTCGTAGCCGTCGCGCGTCGGATGCGAGGAAACCCGCGCGCCGGGATAGAGGCGCCCGAAGCTCATCAGCGGCCAGCCGTAATTGCGCCCCGGCAGCAGCTCGTTGAGCTCGTCGCCGCCGTTGGGACCGTTCTCGTGCTGCCAGATGTTGCCGGTCCCGGGGTGCAGGATGAGGCCGAGCGTGTTGCGATGGCCGATGGTGAAGAGCTCCGGCCGGTGGCCCGGCTCGTCCACGAACGGGTTGTCGTCCGGCACCGACCCGTCGTCGTTGAGGCGCAGGACCTTGCCGCGCAGGCTCATCGGGTCCTGCGGGGCCTCGAGGAGATCACCGCCCAGGTTCCGGATCCGGCCTCCGGTCGACATGTACACCTTGCCGTCGCTGCCGAAGGAGACCCGTCCGTTGAGCCCCGAGTTGGTGTCGAAGGGCTCGGTCACCAGCAGGTCCTTCACGTCGCGCAGCGCGTGTCCGTCGAGGCGGCCCCGCGCGAGGGCGGGCGAGCCGCGGCCGTCGTCGTGCCGCTTGGTGTAGGTGAGATAGACCAGCCCGTTGTCGGCGAAGTTCGGGTGGAGCGCCACGTCCATCAGGCCGCCGTTGCCGTCGTCCCGCACTTCCGGCACGCCGGTGATGGGGCGCGGGTGGAGCTTGTCATCGCGAACCAGGCGCAGCCAGCCGTCGCGCTCGACAATCAGCATTCCGCCGTCCGGCAGGAACGCGATGCTCCAGGGGTGTGACAGCCCGTCGGCCACGACGCTGACGCGGATCTTGTGCTGCTCGGCGGTGTCGATCACCCAGGGACCGTCGCCCAGCGGCGGCACCGGCACGCCGATGGGTTCTTCGTCCTGCGCGTAGCCGACCGTGATCAGGCAGAGCAGCAGAGGCGCCGCCAAGTAAATCGAACGTCTGACCTTCATGCCAACCTCCCGCATGAGCCGATCCCGGCTCGAAGTCACATCCGTTGTTGCGCCGCCGAGTCTGTCCGGTTGCCGGCCCGAGGGCGGTGGCCGTGCTCGACCGCCGACCGGGGCCGCGAGTCCCGGACCGTTCCCTGCTCGGTCCTCTCTCTCCGGCCGCTACTCCAGCGGCAGGAGCGGCTCCACTCCCTCCGGCAGGCGCTGGTCGAAGGCGGCCAGCACGGCGGCGTCCGCCGCGTGGGCGCCCATCAGCCCGGTGATGTCCACCAGGTCCTGCACGCCGAACGCCTGCTCTGCGCGCGCGTAGGTCTCGGCGCTGACGTTGTGGTCCCCGAACAGCTCGCGGCCGTAAGCGATCAGGATGGCGTCCTTCTCCCCCACGCCGTCCAGCGGCCGGCCGTGACGGACGATGTCGATCAGCTCCGGCTCAAGGCCCGCTTCGAGCGCCTTCGGCTCGTTCATCGTCCAGTCGTACTGCGAGTCGTGCGTGCGCGCCGTCACCAGGATGGCGAGCTGCATCAACCGGCGTCCCACCCGGTCCTCCAGCGTCGCCTGTCCGGCCCCGTAGCTGCGGATGACGCCCGGCCCGATTCCCGACGGCGACAGCATGCGGCCGTAGAGCTCGGCCACCGACGTGCGGCTCGCCGCGCTCCGCAGCGGCAGGCGGCTGCGCGAATCGGGGTGGATGTCGTCCGGATGGGTGAAGGGCAGCGGCAGGGACTGACGCCAGCCGGCCGGCATCCGCTGGTTGAACCCCGTCAGCGTGGCGGCGGTGCTCGCGTAGCGGCCCATCACGTCGACGATGTCCACTAGGTTGGTCTTGCCGTGCAGGGCCAGCGCCCGCGCATAGGTGTCGGCGCTCAACGCCCGCGTGCCGAACAGCTCCCGGCCGAGCTCGATGATGATCGCCTCGCGGTCGCTCATGCCGGTGATCGGCTTGCGGTGCCGCACGATGTCGATGATCTCTTCGTCGAGGCTGACCGCGATCGCCTCCAACTCGTGCAGCGCCCATTCGTACGGCTGATCGTACTCGCGCGCCGTTGTCAGAATCGTCAGCTCGGTCAACTGCCGCCCCATCGGCGCCTCGAACCGCAGGCTCGCGCCCGATCCATGCAATCGCAGCGCCGCGGCCCCGGTGGGCGCGCCGGCCGGGCTCGCCACCGCCGCGTCGTACGCCTCGCGGCGGGCGGTGTCGAGCTCCGTCCGGTCGATCGGCGGCAGGCGGCTGCGCGACTCCGGATTGATGTCGTCGGGAAGCTGTCCGGCGAGCGCGGCGGGCAACCCGACCGGAAGGGTCCCGACCAGCGCGAGCACGACCGCCGTCCTTATCCATTGCCTCATGCCCGCCTCCTCAATCTGTCCAAACGCTGGTTGACCGCAGGGAGAGCCATCATAACGCCCATAGCCATCCAGATGTTGAACGATGGCGCGGACGCGAATCCGGACCGCATCTCGCTTGCGGGGGGGCGCCGGTCACGGTTCGACGACCGCGATGCCTTCGATCTCCAGCAGCGCGCCGTCCGCGAACAGCGACTGGATGCCGAGCAGCGTCGCCGCCGGCACCGCCTCGTCCGGGAAGCCGTGCGCCTTGCGCGCCGCGTCGACCACCGCGAAGTCGCCTCGCGTGTACTCCGGCATGTAGATCACGGTCTTCAGCAGGTCTTCCGGGCCCGCCCCGGCGGCCTCCAGGCGCCGCCGCAGGTTGGCGTAGACCTGGTCGGCCTGGCTCTCGAGCGAATCGCCCGGCTGTCCCACCTGGCCGGAGACCTGGACCACCTTCGGGCCCGTGCCGCGCGCCGTCACCGCCTGCGTGAAGCCGGTGGCGGGATCGATGAACTCCCGCTCGACGGCGTTGCCGTCCACGCCGACCACCGCGATGCCGTCGATCTCGATGCGGTACTGGTCCGCCGCCAGCTTCGGGATTCCCAGCAGCGTGCTCGCCGGCATGTCGTCGAGCGCCAGCGCCTGCTCGCGGCCCGCGCGGTAGGCCGGCAGGTCGGTCTCCGGATCGAAGTCGACGATGTAGGTGGTGGCCTTGATCAGGTCCGCAAGCGACGCCCCCGCGGCGTCGAGCCGCTGGGCGACGCGCTCCCACACTGCCGCGGTCTGCTCGGCCAGGTCTTCGCCGGGGCCGACCTGCCCGGCCGCATACACCGTCTTGACGCCGTGCGCCGTCACGGCCACCGCGCCGCTGAAGCCGTTCGACGGTGCGAAGCGCTCGATCCGCAGGTCGACGCCCGGCTCGGCCACCACG
The DNA here is from genome assembly GCA_009861545.1 of Acidobacteriota bacterium. NCBI lineage: Bacteria > Pseudomonadati > Acidobacteriota > Acidobacteriota bacterium. The sequence goes on from VXME01000069.1 coordinate 12,387, forward strand.
GCGATCGCCTCTATCTCGACGCGCAGGGACTCGGCGAAGAGCTCGTTGACGCCGACCATCGTGCTCGCCGGCCACTGGTCCTCCGTGGGGAAGGTGGCCAGCCGAGCTTCCGCGATCGTCGGATACTGCGCCGGCTCGAAGTCCTTCACGAAGATCCGGATCTTCACGACGTCGGCCGGTGTCGCCCCCGCCTGCTCCAGGCGCCGAACGACCCCCGCGAACGCGGATTCGGCATGCTCTCGCAGCGTGTCGCCCTGGCCGACCTGCCCGGAGACGAAGATGGTCTTGATCCCGTCGTTGGTCGTGGCGACAACCTGCGTGAAGCCGCCGGCCGGATCGATGTACTCGACCTGCGCCGCGGCGGCGAGCGGCATCGCGCACGCGATGAGGCCGATGAGGATGGAAAGCCGAGGTCTGCGAGCCATGATTCGTTCCTCCAGGGGCCGCGAGGGCGCGTCGTTCACGCCGGGGCCCGGCAGGATGATACCGCGCCGGTCGGGAACTCAATCGACGAAGCGGCCCTTGCGCCGACGAGCCTGCCGGGAACCGGTTCTCAGCTGACGGGTCAGCGCGTCGTTGTCCCGAATCTCCGCCCGTTCCGGGTCGTCGTCGGACTGCGGCCTCTCGCTCCCGTCGAGCCATTGGAGGAACTCCCGCGGCGACACCAGTCGTACCCCTTCGTACGCGCGGAGCACGAGAAGGTCCTGATCCCCCGTCACGATTCGGTCGGCTCCGGCCGTGACCGCCGTGGCCAGGACGAGGTCGTCGTCCTCGTCGCGGCAGACGCGTGCGGGCAGGGGCGTCGGGTCGACCAGCCTGACGTGATCTCGAAAGGTGGCCAGGAACTCTTCGGAAGCGGTGGTGGCAGCGAACTTGCGGCGGAGGGTCGACTCGAGCTCCTGCAGTAGCGCGGGCGAGGATACCAGGAGGCGCCCCCGCACGGCGCGCCGAAAGCACTCGCGGCAGAGTCCGTTCGTGAGCAGCGCGGCGACGACGACGTTCGTGTCGAAGACGACGGTCACGACACGATCTTGAAGACGTCTTCGTCCGTGTAGATGCCCTGTGCGCGCGCCTGCGGCACCAACTCGGCGCGGGCTGCCTCGAACGCGCCCAGTAGCTCTTCCGCATCGAGCGCCCGCCGGACGTACTGACTGAGCGTGAGCTTCTCTGCGCGCGCCCGCGCCTCCAGCTTCCGTCGGGTGCCCTTGGGCACGCGGATCGTGATGACCTCCTGCATGTGTATGACTGTGTCATACCGTAGGGCGGTTGGTCAACACGTGCTCGGTTGAGTTGGCAAGGACATGCGCAGTGTTCGCTCTGCCGTCCGTCCCGCGCTACGAAGCCAGACGAAACCCGTTGGCCCACAGCGCGCCACTCTACTTGGCGGTCACTTGGCCCTTCGTGGCTGGACTATGGGCCGGAGTCCGACGAAGAGCACGAAGTTGAGTCATCAGGTAGTCGCCATATGGCGTGAGCTTCCAGTATGTGCTCCTATCCTTGACGCTTCTTGCGCGCACGCTCTCGACGATCAGGCCCAGAGCCCGAAACTGAAGTAGACAGGTTTCGATTTCGTCGTCGCTAAACTGGAATTGGACCAGTTTGTATCCCCTTAGGTTCTTCTTGCTACGCATAGCTGCTCTGGCTCCCTGTGCGAAAGCATGACGAAAATTTATCGAAAGCCGATGTTCTGGGCACTCGTTAATCATCCCGGGCGCGACCGCACCGAAGATCGCGTTCCACGTGAACCGGTGGCTTCCTCGATGTTTCTCGTCTTCATCGGAATATCCCGAACTTGCGACGAACTCGAAGTGTATTTCGAATTCATCATCTCCCTGCATCAGGTCCTCCGTACCTTCCGGAGGATGCGTCTTGTCCGCCTCGGCGCTCTGCTCGAGTTCCGCTACGCGGTTCCTGAGCTTGAGGATTTCCGCGACCGTGGACTCCGTAGGAACCTTGTCCGCGCGCACCCATCCGGTGGCGGGATGACGCTTGACGGCTGACGTCAATCCGACGATGACCTTGGCCTTGAGGTCGTCCCCGTTGGTCCAGTACACGCACGTGTGGCTCTCTTCCACCCGCCTGCGGAACTTCTTGAGCTTCTCCCAGGACTCGGTCTCGGTCTCGGTCTTGTCACGGGGAAGATTGTCCGGATTCTTGTGCAGCAGAGGGATGACGGGCTTCTTCTGGCTCACGGCATAGTCGTATTCCTTCTCGGTGTATCCGATGCCGGTATCGTCCAGTGATCCGTAGCGGCCGCCGATGATCACCACGTAGTAATCCGACCCGTCGATGACGTCCTTGATGAGCTGCCACGCGGCGTCGTCCGCTGCCGGAAACAGCTCCATGCCGGCAGGCATGTGGTCGATTTCGAGGACCGCTTTGAGGACTTCCTGACGTTCCTGCACGAGATCGCGGAACGTGGAGCTGATGAATACCTGGTATCGCTTTTCCATTTGCTTGGTACGATGCTATCGCGTGCTCGTTCTCGGTTCTTCAACCCGACAGTCCGGGAAGCCCCCGTCGTCTCGGGAAGTTCCTCGTCCTGCCACGATACTCTTCTGGCGTTGACACGAAACAACAGGAAATCGTATCGTGAATTTCGGGATGGCGGCAAGGCCGAGGCACCCGAAGAAGGAGGTTGAGGGCGCCCTGGCCGATGCCGAGGCGGCCGGATGGACGGTGACGCCCACGTCATCCGGGCATCGCTGGGGTGTCGTCCGGTGCACGGAGTCCAGTCGCTTGGGATGCCAGGCGTCGATATGGTCAACGCCCCGCAATCCCGGCGCTCATGCGAGGCAGCTTCGACGCGTGGTGGCCCGTTGCCCGCATCGGGGATGAGGAGGGAGCAGCCGATGTCGACCCATCACTTCACGCTGATCGTCGACGGCCCGGATGTTCAGAGCGGTGCGGTCGTCGATGCCCTGTACGAGGCGGGGTGCGACGATGCGCTGATCGGTCGAACGGACGGCATCCAGTACGCGGAGTTCGACCGCGAGGCCGCGGGGCTTGTGGAAGCCGTATTGTCGGCGGTCGCCGACATCGAGCGGGTCGATGGGGTGAAAGTCGTCCGGATAGCAGACGCCGGCTTGGTGTCGATGGCGGACATCGCCGCTCGTACCGGTCGCACGCGAGAAGGGGTGCGGCTGCTGGTGACTGGCGCCCGCGGCCCGGGAGGTTTTCCGCCGCCGGTCACCGATCCACGCGGCCGGTACAGGCTGTGGCGCTGGTCGGACGTGGAACGATGGCTGGCGACGAGCCTCGGGGAAGAGACGGCGACGGTAGAGGATCACGCGTTGGCTGCCATCAGCGCCAGCCTGGAGCTCCGTCATCACGGGCACCGGCTCGGCGCCGGCCGGCGAACGAGTCTGCGGGTGCTGGCGGGCCTGTAAGCCGGTGAGGACCCGAGCCTCCGAACAGCCGGTCCCGGAGACTACATCCCGCCGACGAGAGTGTCGGCCAGCCGCGGTTCAGAACAGCCGGTGCGCCGGGACCGCCCAGAGTCCGGGAGCCAGTTCCTCCAGAGCCTCTCCCCGATGGACGACGAGGCCGCCGGCCCACTCGTCGCCCAGCGTCCGGGCCAACGCTAGCAGGCCGGTGCAGTCGGTGCGGGCGACGCGGACGCGGTTCTTGATCTCGATGCCGATTATCCCGTTGCCCGCGTCGATCAGCAGGTCGACCTCGCGTCCCGAGCGCGTGCGATAGAAGTGGAGCGACACGTCGCGCCCGAGGGTGTCGATCCACTTGCGTGCCTCCGAGACGACCAGCGTCTCGAACAACGGCCCGGTGAGCTCTCCCCAGTTACGCGTGCCGTGACGGAGCAGGCCGAGATCCATCCAGTAGAGCTTGGGCGTCTTCACCGTCGAGCTGGTGAGATTGCGGGCGTACGGCTGCAGCAGCACGACCTGGTACGAGAGCCGCAGGTACTCCAGGTAGCGGCGCGCCGTGCCGGCACGGCGCCCAGCGTCTTCGCGAGCTCCTGCGGCGCCGTGACCAGGCGATCGAACAGTGGGCGCTTCGGGGGTGTCTCGGCCCGGCAGCGCACCTCGGAGGCCATGAGCGGCCAGAGGTCGTAGACGAACGCGCGGCCGGCCAGAGACTCGCGCACGCGATCGAGGAGCAGAACCCGGGACGATCCCAGCAGGACCGAGAACGCTATCTGCTGCTCGTCGTACGCCAGCTTGACCTTGTCGAAGACGCCCGGCTCCTTCTGCGCCTCATCGATGACGGCAGGGCCCACGGCGCGCCCCCAGCTTCCGCTGCGCAGACCGCGCAACGCCTCCCGCTCCTCAATCGCGTCGAGGTTCACGTACCGGAGATCGCGGTACAAGCGCCGTGCGAGCGTGGTCTTGCCGGTCTGGCGCGCGCCGGTGAGCACCACCAGTCTATGCTTGTCCGCGGGGGGAAGCCGCGTGGCCAGCCACCGGAATATCTGTTTTTTAGATGGCACAGTTGACGATTCTACAGATAATTGAACTGCCGCAGGTGGGATTCAGCGGATTCTATGCCCCGGCCGCGAATCCGGAGCCGGGCGTGGCTGAGAGCTTGCGCCGCAGAACGCAGCGGAGTTCCGGGACGCAAGGGCATGGCTTGGCGGGGACGGGCCGAGACGCCGAGTCGGCGAGGCGTTTCGGGGGCTAGGAGTCTGCGCCGCAGAAAACAGATGCGACAATTGTAGGCGCGAGCCGA
>VXME01000070.1 GCA_009861545.1 Acidobacteriota bacterium
CGAACCGGCCGATCGCGTCCTCGCCAACCGGCAAAAATAATTGTCGTTGATCACCTGAGCAGCTATGTCACGACACTCTGCGAGAACATAGAGCGGAACCTGCACATCCTGTGTACAGCGGAGGAGCGCGAAGCGATTGCCGTTTCCACGGTCCATAAGGAGGCTCTCGCGCTGGTTCGGAAGGTACACCCGCGGATGTTTCCGGCGACGGAAGCAGATGTTCGAGAATGCGTCGAAACCCTGCGCCTTCGTCACGCGCCCGAGTACGACGCCGGGTTCGTCCGCGGGGAGTGGGACAACGTCGTGCGCCTGCAGGGGATTGGCCGCTGGGAGGAGTACCGTAGCGCCCAGCGCACTGGACGCGGGCGCGGCCTGGGGATCAAGGAACGACGTCGGCTCTGGCAAGTGTTCGGGGGAACGCTCGACAACTTTGAGGGCCGGGACCTGTTGGACTGGTCCGGGTTGTGTCAACGAGGGTTGGAGCTGCTGACCGATGGCAGCGTCCGCAGTCCGTACACCGCAGTAGTCGTCGACGAAGTCCAGGATCTCACTCCACCGGAGCTTCGTTTTCTAAAGGCGTTGTGCAGCGTCCAGCCTGGCAACCTGCTTCTTTGCGGCGACACTGGGCAGCGCATCTACCCTGGAGGGTTCAGCCTCAGGACGCTGGGCATCGAGGTCCGCGGGCGGGCCTCGGTGCTGCGCATCAACTACCGCACGACGGAGCAGATCCGACGCTGCGCTGATCGCATCCTGGGCGCCGTCACTGACGATATGGACGGCGGGGACGAACAGCGGGCCGGCACACGGAGTCTCCTTCGCGGCCCGGAGCCACGCTTCGCGGGTCATCCGACCCGCGAGGACGAGATCACCGCTGCCGTTGCGACGGTCCGTGCCTGGGTGGCGGATGGCTTGGCGCCGGAGGCTGTCGGGATCTTCGCGCGTACAAACAAGCGTCTCGACGATTTGTGCGAGGCCTTTGACAAGACTGGCGTGTCGTGGCATCGCCTGTCCGACAGAGACGCAGCGGGTGAAGGCAAGGTGCATCTCGGCACGATGCATCGGGCCAAGGGACTCGAGTTCAAGGCAGTTCTCGTCTTGGGTTGCGGCGACGCAGAGGTTCCGAGTCGCGCCGCCCTGCGTTCTGCCGATGACCCTCAGGATCGCGAGGCCGCAGAAGCCCGGGAGCGGCGTTTGCTGTACGTCGCGATCACTCGCGCCCGAGACGAAGTGGCTGTTTTCTGGACAGGAACACCGAGTCGTTTTCTCGATCCGCTCATTGGTACCAAGGAAACCGGCGCGTGAGTTTCGATGTTGGCGCGCTCGTCAGGGCGCGGGGGCGCGAGTGGGTCGTTCTGCCCCAGAACCGCGATGACCCGGACACGCTCATCTTGCGTCCCTTGGGTGGCACTGAGCACGAAGTCACGGGCATCTACTTGCCCTTGGAGCGCGTCGAGCCGGCGCAGTTCGACTTGCCCGACCCGGCGACAGATCTGGGCAACCACCTGTCATTCAGCCTGTTGCGGGACGCCGTGCGCCTGGGATTTCGCGCTGGTGCAGGGCCGTTTCGATCGCTCGCCCGCATCGCGGTTGAGCCCCGCCCGTACCAGCTTGTGCCGCTTCTCATGGCGCTCCGGCTCGATCCTGTCCGCCTGCTGATCGCCGACGACGTCGGAGTCGGGAAGACCGTGGAGGCGTGCCTCGTGGCGCGCGAACTCGTTGACCGATGTGAGGTCGACGGTTTGTGCGTACTCTGTCCACCGCATCTTGCCGAGCAGTGGCAAGCGTCGCTGGCAGGGCAGTTTCACCTCGATGCCGAACTCGTACTAGCCGGCACGGCTGCCCGCCTCGAGCGGACCTGTCGGCAAGACGAGTCTCTCTTCGACCGTTACCCGTTCACTGTTGTTTCCACCGACTACATCAAGAGTGAACGCCGTCGCGACGAGTTCCTGCGAGCCTGTCCTGATCTCGTGATCGTCGACGAGGCACACACTTGCGCCACTGCGACGACCCTTTCTTCTGGGCAGCAGCGGCACGAGTTGCTGCAGGCCCTCGTCCGGCCGGACACGAGAGGCGGCGCATCTCGTCACCTCGTGCTTGTCACTGCGACCCCGCACAGCGGGAACGAAGAGACCTTCCGTTCTCTGCTTGTGCTGTTGGACAATCGATTCGCCGATCTGCCTGCCGACCTGTCCGGGGAGCAGAACCGGGGGCACCGTGAGGCGCTTGCACGACATTTCGTGCAGCGGCGACGGGGTGATCTCAAGGCGTACCTTGACACGGTGACGCCGTTTCCGACCCGCGAGATCGCCGAGGAGCATTACACGCTCACGCCGCGGTATCGCGAGTTTCTCGATCGAGTACTGGGCTATTGCCGTGAGAGTGTGCTCGACAAGTCGCTGGAAAGGCGGCGCCAGCGCGTCCGCTGGTGGTCAGCGCTGGCGCTTCTCCGAGCCCTGGCCTCCAGTCCGGCGGCGGCCGCAGCAACCCTGCGTAACCGTTCAGTAGCGGAGGATGCAGAGACCATCGAGCAGGTCGACGAGGAAGGACGGCGCGCGGTGCTCGATCTCGATGAGGACCTAACCGAGGCGATCGATGTGGTGTCGGGCTGCGAGTCCGAGGAAGACGCTGATCGCGATAGGGGACGACTCATGCGACTCGCCCGTGAGGCCGATGAGCTCGCCGGGGAGGGCGATGCCAAACTCTCGCGCGCCTTGGAACTCGTCCGGGATCTGCTTGATGACGGGTACGCGCCGATCGTCTTTTGCCGTTTTGTGCCGACTGTCGACTACGTGGCGGCGTTCCTCCGCGCCAGACTCGAACGCAGGGGCGTCGTGGTTGAGGCTGTTACTGGCCGGTTGCCTCCCGAGGAACGGAAACGTCGTGTGGAAGCTCTCGGGGCTCACGAAGGCCGTATCCTCGTGTGTACGGACTGCCTGAGCGAGGGTATCAACCTACAGGATGCCTTCGACGCGGTGATGCACTACGACTTGTCGTGGAATCCGACTCGCCATGAACAGCGCGAGGGTCGCGTGGACCGCTATGGGCAGAATCGCTCGACCGTGCGGACTCTCACCTACTACGGCCAGAACAATCCGGTCGACGGCATCGTACTGCAGGTTCTGCTCCGGAAGCACAAGACCATCCACGAGCGCCTCGGTGTCATCGTGCCCGTGCCGATGGACACCCGAATCATTGAAGACGCCGTCCTCGAAGGGCTACTGATGCGTGAGGCCGATACCACGCAGCTTTCGTTCGACTTCCTTGAACCGCTTCATCGAGACGTCGACGGGCAGTGGGACGCGGCCGTCGAGCGGGAGAAGCGGAGCCGGACCCTGTTCGCGCAGAACCAGATCCTCCGGCTGGTGAACACAGAGGTGCGAGTCGAGCTCGATGAGCTACGCCGAGCGATTGGAAGCGGCGCAGACGTGCGAAGGTTCACGGCCACGGCGTTACGAACGCTTGGCGCTCAGGTGTCCGGCAATGAACCAATGCAGGTCGACATGCGCGAGACGACCCGCGCCCTACGGGACGCGATCGGCGAAGAAGGACGCTTTGTGGCGGTCTTCTCCGGGGCGCCGGAGCGCGACGCGCACCGCCTCACCAGAACCCACCCGATCGTCGAGGGTTTGGCCGCTCACGTGCTTGAAATCGCGCTCGATAGGACGCGGAACGGCTTGGGGTTGCGGTGTGGCGTGGTTCGGACGAACGCGGTGCAACGACGTACCACGCTCGTCCTTCTGCGCGTCCGGTTCCACATCGTCAATCGGGGACGGGACGATGCGGAGCGTCCACTGCTTGCGGAGGAACTTGCCCTGGCAGGCTTTCGCGGCAGCCCGGACCACGCAGACTGGCTCGCGCCGGATGACATCGAGCCATTCCTCGATGTCGGCGCAGACGCCAACATCGGCGCCGATCAGGCGCAGACTCATATCCAACGCGTGCTGGATCGCCTCGATGCCCTCAGGCCGAGACTAGACGCAATCGCCGAGGAGCGCGGGCGTGCGCTCTTCGACGCGCACCGCCGAGTCCGGCGGGCGACCCGGAGCGGCGTCCGAGCGTTGAGGGTCGACGTGCACACACCTCCCGACGTTCTCGGCGTCTATATGCTGCTTCCGGTAGTCGCGGGAGGGCACGGATGATCGGCCACCGCGGTCGCTTCAGCGCCGTGCGGACTGAAGGTGGCCTGCTGCCCCAGGATTTGCTGGCGCGTCTCCGGTCGGGAGACGGCACTCTTCCTGGGCTGACCGGTGAGAGCTACCATCTCGCTCCGCGCGAGCGGATTGGGGAAGCGGCAAACCGCGCGTGGGGTCGTCTGGTCACCGCATGGCGTTCGTTCGAGGAAGCGCGGGGGCGCGCGGTGCCGCCGGCGACCGGACCGACCCGCGAGCGTTGGCTCCTGCCGCTGTTTCAGGAGCTCGGGTTCGGACGCCTGCCGCGCGCACAACCAATACAGATCGACCAAAAGACCTTTGCCATTTCCCACACCTGGCACCACTCGCCGGTGCACTTGCTGGGCTGCGGCGTGGATCTCGACCGCCGGCAGGCCGGCGTCGCCGGCGCGGCAAGAACGTCGCCGCACGGGTTGGTGCAGGACTTTCTGAACCGCTCGGACCGGCACCTGTGGGGTTTCGTATCCAATGGCCTGCAACTGCGCCTGTTGCGCAACCATCGGAGCCTGACCCGGCAGGCGTACATCGAGTTCGACCTCCAAGCAATCATGCGGGGCGAGCAGTTCAGCGACTTCCTGCTCCTCTGGGTCCTCTGCCATCAAAGCCGCGTCGAAGCCGAGCGTCCCTCGGAGTGCTGGCTTGAGCGCTGGTTCACCGCCGCACGCGACCAAGGTGTCCGGGCGCTCGACAAGCTACGCGGTGGCGTCCAACAAGCGATCGAGGCATTCGGCTCGGGCTTCCTCACGAACGCGGCAAACGCCCCGCTGCATGCAGCGCTGGCGTCTGGCGAGCTCGACACGCGGGAGTACTACCGCCAACTGCTCCGGCTCGTGTACCGGCTGATCTTCCTCTTCGTCGCGGAAGAGCGCGACGTGCTGCTGGATCCTGCCGCGAACGACGTGGCGGCGAACAGATACCTGCAGTTCTATGCAACCCGCAGGCTTCGACTGCTGGGCGACCGTCGGCGTGGCGGCTCGCACGGCGACTTGTGGCACGGTCTGCGCGTCGTCATGTCGAGACTCTACAACGGATGTCCCGAACTCGCCTTGCCGGCACTTGGCAGCGCCCTCTGGAACCCGGAAGCTTGCGCGGCGCTAGTGAGTGCAGAGTGCAGCAATGCACATGTTCTGGACGCAGTTCGTCACCTTTCCACCATCCGCGAGCAGGGGATTCCCTACCCGGTCAACTGGCGCAGCATCGGCGCCGACGAACTTGGGAGCATCTACGAGAGTCTTCTGGAACTGCATCCGCGCCTTAACCGGGACGCGGGCACGTTCCAGCTCGACACAGCGGGCGGACACGAGCGCAAGACGACCGGCAGCTACTATACGCCGGCGCCCCTCGTCGATTGCCTGCTGGATTCCGCACTCCAGCCGGTTCTCGAAGAAGCCGCGAGGCAGCCCAACCCCGAGCAAGCGATCCTGGGGCTCAGAATCTGCGATCCGGCATGCGGGTCCGGACACTTTCTCGTGGCCGCGGCGCGCCGGATCGCGACGCGGCTGGCCGCTATCCGAGTTGGTGAGGACGAGCCGAGCCCCCGGGAGGTCCAACATGCACTGCGCGACGTGGTTGGCCGCTGCCTGTTCGGCGTGGACATCAACCCGATGGCCGTCGAGCTCTGTAAGGTCAGCCTGTGGTTGGAGGCTATCGAGCCCGGGCGCCCTCTTTCCTTCCTCGACAGTCACATCCAGTGCGGGAATGCGCTGATCGGCGCCACTCCTGCCCTGATGGCACGCGGGATACCGGATATCGCGTTCACGGCGATCGAAGGGGACGACAAGACAATCGCGACGGATCTCAGGAGACGCAACAAGAAGGAGCGCGCCAGTCTAGCGTCGGGGCAGCGAACGATGCACGCGGCGTTCGAGGCACCCATCGCAAAGGACATTGCGGCCATCACGGAGAGGATTCTTGCCATCGATAGTGAGCGTGACGACGACATCGGCGCGCTGCGCCTGAAGGAACGGCGGTGGGACGATCTCGCTCGATCGGGCGCATTCAGCGACCTGTGGTTCCGGGCGGACGCATGGTGCGCGTCGTTCGTTTGGCCGAAGCAGACCGGCGACCTTGCCGACGCTGCCATCACCGCGGATCGATGGCGCGATATCTCGACCGACACGAGCACGACGCCGCGCGCCACGCGCCGGATCGTGCGCGAGCTGTCCCGCTGCCACCGCTTCTTTCACTGGCATCTGGCGTTCCCGACCGTCTTCGCGACGGAAACGGAGAATGCTCAGGAAGATCCTGGCGAACCTACCGGGTGGAATGACGGGTTCGACGTTGTCCTCGGCAATCCCCCTTGGGACACCTTGAGCCCGGACGTCAAGGAGTTCTTCTCGCGGTACGAGCCCAGCATTCGGAGTCAGGATAGTGCTGGCCAACGAGAGATCATGAGTCGACTGCTGGAGGACACACCGACCGCGACGGCATGGGCGAAATACCGCCGCGACCTTTACGGCGCGGTGCACTTCATGAAAGCGAGTGGTCGGTACACGCTGTTTGCACCCGGTAACCTCGGCAAGGGCGACTTCAATGTCTATCGTATGTTCGTCGAGACTTCGCTCAGGACGATTCGCGAGGGAGGGCTCATAGCTCAGGTCGTACCTGACGGGCTTTATTCCGGTGCCAACTGCATGGCGATTCGCAGAGAGCTGTTTGAGCGATGCCAGCTCGACCAGATTCTCGGGTTCGAAAACTGGCGAAAGTCGTGGTTCACCGATATCCACGGCAGCGCGAAGTTCACCATCTACACTGCTCGCAGGGCCAGCAGGACCACCCGGTTTCGAGCCGCGTTCAACATACGTTCAGTGCAGGAGCTTACCGATGCACAAGCTGGCAACCTTCTCTTGATGACGCCAGGGCTTGTCAAGGCGTTCTCCGCGGACGCCCTGGCGATCATGGAGTTTTCGAGCCAGCGAGACATCGACATCGCGGAGAAGATGTACAGGCGTCACCCCCGGTTCGACGACGAGCGCGATGGTCAACCGCGCCGTCACTACATGCGGGAAGTCGACATGGGCAACGACCGGTCCCTGTTCGACGAGGACCCGTCCGGAGCGCCGCTCTACGAGGGCCGGATGGTCGCGCAGTACGATCATCGCGCCAAGGGCTACCGATCCGGGCGAGGGCGAAAGGCGGTCTGGGAGGAACTCCCCTTCTCTGAACCGACAAAATCGATTCAGCCACAATGGAGAATTCCTACCCACCTTGTACCCGACAGGGCACTCGAACGGTGCCAGGACTATCGGATCGGGTTCTGCGATGTGGCGAGTCCGACGAACGAGCGCAGCCTCGTCGCGGCACTCATTCCGAGGTACACTGTTTGCGGTGACAAGGTGCCAACGATCTCGTTTGGCGACGCTGCGCCATGGACCTACGCAGTGTGGCTCGCCGTCGCCAACAGCTTCGTCATGGACTTCTTGGTGCGCATGAAGGTCGGCCTCTCGATGACGTACACGATCCTTGATGGCATGCCGTTTCCCCGACCTGCATCACAGGATGCCGTGGTGCGTGCGTTGGTTCCGCGAGTCCTGCGGCTGACGTGCACGGGGCCCGAAATGATTGACTTCTGGAACATGGCGGCCGAAGATGACTGGGTGCCCCAGCACCGGGAGAGGCACGCAGTCCCGGGAACGACCGACGAGGGCGAACGCAGACTATTGCGGAGCGAGATCGATGCATGCGTCGCGCGGGACGTATACAGACTCACCCGCGATGAGCTGGCCCACGTGCTGGACACGTTCCCGATCGTCAAGAAACAGGACAGCAAGCGCTTCGGCGAATTCAGGACGAAGCACTTAGTCCTAAACGCCTATGAGCAGCTCCCGGCGGAAGTGGACGAACGCTCGGACGTTACGCCCAACTACAGGGCGATCCAGGTGCCGTCACAATCGAGATCCCGAACATGAAGCGACCTTCGCAGCCTGCTGCTTCGGCTCAGGAACGTGGTGCGGTTCCAACGCCAGGGCATGAACTCCGGCGTTAAGGAGGCCCGACCGCCCAGACCGAGCGTTGAGCCACTTCGTTTTTTTGGGAAACATCTCCACCGGTCTCCTCGGGTGGTATATAATGACGTGCTTACGCCGAGCGAGTGCAGATACAACGATTACCAATTCCGAGCAACGAGTCGTGGCTGTTCCAGCAGACAATCCAATTCGTGAAGCCAAAGAGGACCTCCTTGAGCGAGCCTCCACCGCGCGATCTTTTGCGGAGCACATCCTTGAGATTGATTCACGTCAAGGACTGGTCGTCGGCGTCTTGGGGCCTTGGGGCGCGGGCAAGACATCATTCGTTAACCTCGCACGATCTCATCTGAAGGGCCTCGGCATAGATGTACTTGAGTTCAATCCATGGATGTTTAGCGGTGCCGAGCAGCTGGTGAGTTCCTTCTTCTCAGAACTGTCAGCCCAGATGAAGCTACGCCCCAATCTCGCTACCCTTGGCGAGAATCTCGCCGCGTACGGTGATTTTCTGGCGGAGCTAGGATGGCTGCCCGTCTTCGGTCCGTGGCTCGACCGCCTCCGTGTGATTGCGAAGTTCCTGGCCAAGCAGTCCAAGGGGCGGGGTGGGACCGTCGCCAGTCATCGGGAGAAGATACAAACAGCCCTAGCCGCACTCAATCAACCGATCGTAGTCGTGCTCGATGACATTGACCGGCTTAGTACTCGGGAAATCCGGGATATGTTTAAGCTTGTACGCTTAACAGCAAATTTTTCGAACATCGTATACATTGTTTCTTTTGATCGCATCAGGATTGAAGAGGCACTTGCCGAGCACAAGATTCCAGGGCGCGCCTATATCGAGAAAATTTTGCAGTTTGCTGTCGATCTTCCGGAGGTGCCGGAAGACGTTCTCATCAGGAACACATCGAACGCAATCGATGAAGTCGTTTCCCCGGTCAAGCAGCCAGGCTCGTTCGATGAGACCGCTTGGCCGGACGTGCTCATGGAAGTCATTCGTCCTTTGATCAGGAATATAAGGGACGTCCGCCGTTACGCGCTCTCCGTACATGTTACGGTGCGTCAACTCGGTGGCCAAGTAGACCTCGTCGATGTTCTAGCCCTCGATGCGATTCGAGTTTTCTTGCCAGATGTATTTCGCTTCATGCACGGCTCAGTCAACGCCCTTACTATGACGTCTGACGAGTATGCAAGAAACCCCGGCCCCGCCGAGCACTTCAAGAAGCGCATTGACCTGTTGCTAGAAATAGCTGAAGAACACGCGGCGGTCGTGAGAGCAATGATCCAGCGGTTGTTTCCTGCAGCGCAATGTCACGTCGGCGGCCCGCACTATGGGAGTGATTGGAAGACTCAGTGGCTACAGAACCGCCGCGTTGCTCATGAGTACGTGCTTCGGCTTTATCTCGAACGAGTTGTTGGGGAAGGCCTCGAGTCCTTTATGCAGGCGGAACACGCATGGGCCTGTATGGCCGACCAGCAAGCCCTTGACACCTACTTGCGGTCGCTAGACCCAAAGCGTTTGCACGCTGTCATACACTCGCTCGAAACGTACGAGGGACAGTTCGCTCGTGAGCATGTCGTCCCCGGATCTGTTGTCTTGCTCAACCTGATGCCGGATCTGCCTGAACGGCCGAAGGGCATGTTCGAACTCGACAGTAGCGTCTACGTAACGCGGGTGGTTTACCGCCTCCTGCGCTCAATTCGGGACGGCGAACAGATTGCGCAAGTAGCGCAGAGTATCTTGCGCGAACTCAGAACACTGTCAGCAAAGCTGGAACTCATTGACATCGTAGGGCATCGCGAGAATGTAGGTCACAAACTGGTGTCCGAACCGGCAGCGCGTGCACTGGAGCGCGCGTGGCGCGACGAAGTTCGGTCAGCGTCAGCAGATGCGATACGGCGGGAAGCGGACCCTCTCAGGATCTTGCGACTGGCGAAAGGAGGATTGTTGCCGCCCGAGCCGGACGTTATAATCCCCGATACGGCACAGATGACTCTTGCACTATTGAGAGCGGGGCGTTGCGAAGTGCGACAGCAGGCGGTGGGAAGTCGCGCGATAACTCGGTCTTCTCGTCTTGCTTGGGATGTGCTGGTTGGCGTGTACGGGGACGAGGACACCTTGAAGACGCGGATCGGAGCAATAAGGGCTTCGTGTCCGGAGGATTCTAAAGACCTGCTGGACTTGGCGGACAAGTATCTTTCCGGCTGGCAGCCTGACGACATAAGCGAGGACAATTAACATTAACAGGCTCTGAAGAATCGAGTCTTGGGAGATCGACGCGCCGATCCCGATGTACCACGATCGTTCCCACTGGTTACGACAAGGCGTGCGCCTGCGTTGGGTTGACGAGCTATGCCGTAAACTTTCGGCTCTCCGGCGCCCGAACAGCGCGTACCGGCGGACCGTCTCTTCCGTGGGATCCGTGCGGTGGCCGATCGAGCAGTGCGTTGGATGTCTGGGCAGTTGCAACGGTCGTGCTACCTCACCGGCAGCAAGCCCTCTCGGTTCACCCACGCTCCACCCTGCATGACCCGGTCAATCGCGAGCGTATTCCGAATATCCTCCAGCGGATCCGCATCCAGCACCACCAGGTCCGCAAGCTTCCCCGCCTCCAGCGTCCCGAACTCCGCCTCCCCCACCGGCGGCGTCACGCCAGCGCTGGTCGCGGTCGCCGCGACGATCGCCTCCATCGGCGTCAACCCGGCCTCCACGTAGAGCTCCAGCTCGTGGTGCGTCCCCCAGCCCATCGGGACGTTGGCGGTGCCGCTGTCGGTGCCGAGGGCGATGCGGACGCCGGCGTCGTGCATGGTCTTGACGAAGTCCTGCAGTTGCCGGAACGCCGCCTTGCGGTCCTCGAAGTCGTCGGCCTCGACCACTGCGGCCCGCGCCTCGGGGTCGCTCCACCGCGCCAGCGCCTGCGGGTTCATGGCCGCGCGCAGCTCAGGGTCGTCGAGCAGCTCGGGGTGTTCGGCGAAGTGCCAGTTGTTCTGGACGCTCGACAGCGTCGGCGTGAACGAGACGTCGTTGTCCAGGCACATCCGGATGAACTCGGCCGAGGGCGTGGGGTCGGCCATCGGCGCGCCGCTGCCGGGGCCGAAGGTGCGCACGGTCGAGTGCAGGAAGTCGCTGAGGCCGGCCTCGACCAACTGGCGGCCGTCGGCCTCCTCGTCGATGTGGGCGACGGGGACGAGGCCGTTGGCGATGGCCTCGTCGACGATGGCGGTGCGGATCTCGGGCGTGATCTTGAGATTCGGCTCCGGCATCTCGTTGACCCACATCTTGACGAAGTGGACTCCCTGGCCGGCCAGGGCGCGGACCATCTCGCGCGCCTCGTCCGGCGAGGTGGGCTGCTGCGCGCCGGCGTTGAAGCCGCCGGGGTGCGTGAAGCCGCGGCCGGCGGTGAACATGCGCGGCGTGTCGGGGCGGCCGGCATGGGCCTCGAGCATCAGGGCCGTCTGCTCGGGGTTGTCGGTGCCGATGCTGCGGGCGGTGGTGACGCCGAAGTAGAGCTGCGTCCGCAGCATCTCCAGGGCCGCGTCGGCGTCGCTCCCGTAGTGGTTGTGCATGTCCACCAGCCCGGGGATGACGGTCTGGCCGGCGGCGTCGACGACCTCCGCGCCCGCCGGAATCCCGGTGGTCGCGCGCGGCCCGGCGGCGACGATGCGGTCGTCGCGGATGACGATGACCGAATCGGGGATCGGATCCCCGCCCGTGCCGTCGATGAGCTGGGCGCCGACGATGGCCAGGCCGCCCGGCTCGGCGGGCGGCGACGGGCTGCCCGCGCAGGCGGCCAAGGCGGCGACGGCGACCAAGACGGCGAGGACCTTCAGGAATCCGGCCATGCTGCCGCGCATCGTAGCACGCTCATCGGGGCGGCCCGTAGCATGGCGATTCGGGGGATCGAGCACGGCGCCCTGCGGCCGTTGCCGCGTCGCAAGCGGTTCGAACTTGACCGCGGCTTCGCGCGAACGCTGCCGCCCTGTCGCGCCGTCAGTGCTCCTCGCCCGCCGAGGCGCCGAGCGGGGCGCCGCGCAGGAAGTCGGTCAGCGACTGGTGTCGCACGCCCTGCAGGTCGGCGGGCTGGTGCGGGTCGAGGGAGAGCAGCACCCGCGGGTAGGCGTCGCGCACCGCATCGAAGGCGGCGAGCTCGCGCTCGATGGTGGCGGGCGATTCGAGCAGGTAGGCGACCTGCACGTAGCGGCGTCCGGACCGTCGTTCCGCCACGAAGTCGATCTCGCGCGATCCCGCTACGCCGACCGTCACCGTGTAGCCGCGGCGGCGCAGCTCCAGGAAGACCAGGTTCTCCAGGATGCCGCCGATGTCGCGCTCGCGGTAGCCGATGATCCCGTTGCGCAGGCCGATGTCGCCCAGGTAGTGCTTCTGGTTCACCTGCAACAGCTTTCGGCCCTGCACGTCGAAGCGGGGCACGGCCGTCAGCAGGAACGCGTCGCCCAGGTGCGCGAGGTAGTTGAGCACCGTATCCACCGCCGCCGTTCGGCGCTGGCTCTTCAGGAAGTCGGCGATGCGCTTGGCGGACACGAGGCTGCCGATGCTGTCGACCGCGAACCGCAGGATCGCCTCGAACAGGGCCACATCGCGGATGCGGTGCCGCCGGACCACGTCCCGGATGGCGATCGTGCTGACCATGTCCGCCAGCATCTGGTCGACCACCAGCTCGCTCAGGTCGGTGTGAAGCAGCCCCGGTAGACCGCCGATGCGCAGGTAGAGCCGGAAGAGCTCGGCGTCGTCCAGCGTCGCGTCGGGACGCTGCCGGTACAGCTCTCCGAACTCGGCCAGCGTCAGCGGGAAGACCTGGAGTGTGATGTACCGGCCGGCGATCAGCGTCGCGAGCTCGGCCGACAGCAGCGTGGCGTTGGAGCCGGAGATGACGACCTCGGTGCGGTCCTCGCCGTTCAGCGAGGCTACCGCGCGCTCCCAGTCGACGATCTGTTGCACCTCGTCGACGATCACCACCCGCGGCTCGCCCCGGCGCGTGGCGGACTCCACGTGGTCGATCAGGTCGCGCGCCGTCCGCAGCGCGTCGAACGCGAACGACTCCTTGTCGACGTAGACCACCTGCCGGTCGTCGCGCAGCGAGGCCGCGAACTGCCGCAGCAGGACGCTCTTTCCGGCCCGCCGGATGCCTGTCACCGCGGTGATCGCGGGGGCGTCCAGCAACCGCCGGAGGCGGTTGAGGTACTCCTGGCGTAGAAGCTCCATTGTTTCAGATACAGTCGAACAAAAGTGAAAATTTGGATATAAATTCGATCATAAACGAAATGTTGGAGATGCGCCGACGGGGCAAACGCTCTACCCCAAAGGGGGCGAGGCGCGACGATCTACGCCTTGACCGCGGTCGAGTCCCGGTCATACCGTTGACCAGGATGCGGAGCTACACAGCCGTCGTGGAACGTTGCCCGGCTACGCGCCTCTACGTCGGGTACGTGCCCGGGTTCCCTGGAGCCCACAGCCAGGGCGACACTCTCGAGGAACTCAACGAGAACCTCAAGGAAGTCATCGCAATGCTTCTCGATGACGGCTGGCGCTGAACCCCTCGAATCGCGGAATTACACAACTATTACACCGCGTCCGGCCGCGGCTTGGTAGGCTAATCGCCCGTTGCCCGGGCGCCGGTGCCCGGCCCGGTTTCCAAGGAGTTGCCATGCCCGCAAGGGAGATAGATTTCGCCAGCGCCGACGGGATCAGTTGGAGCACCGCCACCGCGTTCGCCATCTTCCACGTGCTGGCGGTCGTCGCCCTCTTCAATGCCACCTGGGGGGCCGTGCTCGTCGCCGTCGCGCTGCACTGGATGTGCATCGGGTGGGGCATCGGGCTGGGCTATCACCGGCTCCACACGCACCGCTCCTACAAGACGCCGAAGCTGGTGGAGTACTTCTTCGCCGTCTGCGCCACGATGACGTTGCAGGGCGGGCCGATCTTCTGGACGGCGCTGCACCGCATCCATCACCAGCACTCCGACCGGGACGGCGACCCGCACACGCCGCGCGACGGCAAGTGGTGGTCGCACATGCTGTGGACCATCTTCGGCGAGTCGCTGCACGGCGACACCGAGAACCTGGGGAAGTACGCGCCCGACCTGATGAAGGACCCCTTCTACCGGGCGCTGTCGAAGTGGCACTGGGTGCCGCTGGTGGTCCTGGGGCTGTCGCTGCTGGCCATCGGCGGCCTGCCGTGGCTGCTGTGGGGCGTGTTCCTGCGCGTCGTCGTCGGCCTCCACTGTACGTGGGCGATCAACTCGGTGACGCATATCTGGGGCCGCCGCCGCTTCCAGACCCGCGACGACTCGAAGAACTCGTTCTGGGTGGCGCTGTTCACCTTCGGCGAGGGCTGGCACAACAACCACCACGCCTATCCCACGTCGGCCCGGCACGGCATGTCGTGGCGCGAGGTGGACCTGAGCTGGATGCAGATCAAGCTGATGTCGTGGGTGGGGCTGGCCTGGGACGTGAGGGTGCCCACCCCGGCGCAGATCGCCAACAAGGCGATCACGGCCGAGCAGGACATCGTCGGGGCGGTGATCGAGCCGGCCGCCGGTCCGGTGCTCGGCGCCCCCGCGCAGTGAGCGCGGCCAGCCGTCGGCGCGCCGGGCTGTCGGCTCGGTGGCGTGCGACCCCCGCGCCGTGGATCGCGGGGCCGTAGCCCGTGCCCGGGCCGCGCCCCGGTTCGGGCGTGCAGCGGATACGGGCCGGGGTTATCCTATTCCCCGCCATGCAACGCTTCGGCGGCGGCAACCGCAAGCGGTCCATCGTCCTGGCGGCGCTGTTCGGCAGCGGCCTGATCGCCGTCGCCGTCTTCCTCAACGTCAGTTTCATCGTCGTCAACTGGCGCGCCGGGCTGCTGGTGCTGCTGGGCGTGATCACCTCCGTCGTCCTGGTGGGCGGCCTGGTGCTGAACACGCTGTTCCTGATTCGCGAAATCCGCCGCGGCGAGCAGCACGACGCCTTCATCCACGCGGTGACCCACGAGCTGAAGACGCCGCTGGCGAGCATCAAGCTGTACCTGCAGACGCTGCGCCAGCGCGAGCTGGCGCCCGGCACCCGGCACGAGGTCATCGACACGATGCTCGACGACTCGGACCGGCTGCAGCGGACCATCGACCAGATTCTGCTGGCCGGCAAGACCGGGGACGCCCGGCGGGTCGACCACCCGGCCGACGTCGACGTGTCCGAGGTGGTGGGCGAGTGCGTGTCGCTCGCCGGGAAGCGGCATCACCTGCAGAACGGCGAGGTGGCCTACGTCCACCGCCCGCCCGACGGGGCGTTCGTGGTCAGCGGAGACCGCGACGAGCTGCTGGCCGCGGTCACCAACCTGGTCGACAACGCCATCAAGTACTCCGGCGCGCAGGTGCGGGTGGCGGTGGAGGTGGCGCGGGTCGGCGCGCGGCGGGTGGCGATCAGCGTGCGCGACCAGGGCATGGGCATCACCGGCGACGAGCTGAAGCGGGTGTTTCGCCGCTTCTACCGGCTGCCGGCCGCGCTGCGGGCGCGGGTGCGGGGGACCGGGCTCGGGCTGTCGATCGTGCGCGCGGTGGCGCGGCGGCACGGCGGGCGCGCGTTCGCCGAGAGCCGCGGGGCCGGCCGCGGGAGCACCTTCACCCTCGAGCTGCCGCTGAAGGCGTGATGACTGCCGCCGACGGCGTCACGAGCCGCGTCCTCATCGTCGAAGACGAGGAGCACCTGGCCCGCGGCCTCAAGCTGAACCTCGAGGCGGAGGGCTTCGCCGCCGAGGTGGAGGAGAACGGCGAGGTGGCCCTGCAACGCCTCGTCGGGGCCGCCGCCGGCGCGGGCGGGTTCGATGTCGTCCTGCTCGACGTCATGCTGCCCGGCCTCGACGGCTTCGAGGTGGTGCGGCGGCTGCGCGCGGCGCGGCAGTTCGTGCCGGTGATGCTGCTGACCGCCCGCTCGGACACCGACGACGTGCTGCGCGGCTTCGAGGCGGGCGCCGACGACTACCTGCCCAAGCCGTTCGACCTCTCCATCCTGCTGGCGCGCATCGCCGGCCTGCTCCGCCGGCGCACGTGGCTGCGGGGCGACGACGGTGCCGGGCAGGAACAGGAGCTCCACGAGTACCGCTTCGCCGACGTCGTCATCGACTTCCGCAACCAGGTGCTGCGCCGCGGCAAGGCGGAGCAGCCGCTGACCGTGATGGAGGCGACGCTGCTGGGCTACCTGGTCCGGCACGCCGGGGAGACGGTGTCCCGCAAGTCGCTCCTCGAGGAGGTCTGGGGCGTGCGGCACGACACCGACACCCGCACCGTCGACAACTTCATGGCCCGGCTGCGGCGCTACATCGAAGAGAAGCCGGCCCGTCCGCGGCACCTGCTGACGGTGCGCGGCGTCGGCTACCGCTTCGTCGAGCAGCCGGACGGCGACGGATAGCCGGCCCCGGGGGGCTGAGCACACCGTGCCAATCTTGGCCCGTCCGCGTGCGCATGATCCCCGTGACACGCCGCGTCGCTTCGGCCGAGCGCCGACCTTCACCCATCGCTCACCTGAAGTGGTAGAGTTCCAATCCGGTGATCTTGCCGGATATCGGATCGGACGCCCTTCAGGTGAGCACGGTGCAGGTGACGATTCGTTACAAGGACGGTCGTGTCGAGGCAGTCGAGGACGTTGACGCGATCCAGGATGGCCGCGCGGGCTTGACGTTCATCCACGCATCCGGGCTCTTTCACGTGCGTAGCCAGGATGTCCTCGGCCTCGAGGTCGGGATGGATCGGATCAGGAGCAAGCCGCCGGAGCTGGTGGAGGTGCAGCCGTACCTCCGTCCGGTGTCGAGATACTGAGACCAGGCCGCGCTGTGCGAGAGAGCCGTCGTCCTGCCAGCGGGGTCTTCACTGCCGCGTGAGCCGAAACGCCGCCATCTCCTCGGTGTTGCGCACGAGCAGGATGTCGTCGACCAGCACCGGGTGGTTCCAGGTCTTGCCCTCGATCGCCGGTACCCGCGCCCGTTCCTTGAACCCCGCCGGCGTCGCGTCGACCAGCGCCAGGTCTCCCCGCTCGCCCAGGACGAGCAGCAGGTCCTGGTCGGCCAGCAGCAGGAGCTGCCCGTGGCCGTAGCGGCCGCCCTTCCAGGCACGCTCACCCGTCTCCAGGTCGACGCTGGCCAGGATGCTGCCGTCGAAGCCGTAGGCGTGGCCCTCGTGCGCCACGAAGTCGTTGAAGTACGGTTTGAGGCCTCTCGTCGTCCAGCGCACCTCGGTCGCCCAGCCGGCGTGCTCGCCGGCCGTCCGCGTCGCTGACACGCGCCGCAGACCCGCGAAGCCGTCCGCGCCGACGAGGATGTCGCCGGCGGCGGTCAGCGCCGGCTGCACGACGCGGCTGGAGGTGGGCCAGTCGTGGGTCCACAGCACCGTGCCGTCGGCCGGCGCGACGCTGGTGACGCCGGCGGAGGTGAGCAGCAGTACCTGCGGCACACCGTCGAGGGTCACCGGATGCGGCGAGCTGTAGCTGTCGCCCGCGCCCGGCGCGGACCACCGCGGGGCGCCGGTCTCGGCATCGTAGGCGGCCAGGGTGCCGATGGCCGCGACGATCACGACATCGTCGACCACCAGCGGCGAGCCTGCGAAGCCCCACCCCGACGAGAACACGTCGTGTTCGGCGGCCATGTCGCGCCCCCACAACCGCCGGCCGGTCCGGGCGTCCAGCGCCGTCAGCAGTCCGGTGCCGCCCAACGTGTACACGCGATCGCCCGCCACCGTCGGGGTGCCGCGGGGGCCGGCGCCGGCGTGCGAGTCCCAGAACCGCACCGGGTCGGCGTGCCGCCAGACCGGCTCGCCGGTCGCCAGCAGATAGCTCGACACCACCTCCTGTTCGCCGCGCTGCTCCTGGGTGAAGACCTGCCGCCCCCGGACCGAGAACGAACCCACCCCCGGGCCGACGGGCCGGCGCCACAGCGCTTCCGGCGGCGAGGTGTCCCAATCGGTCGCGATGCGGATGCCCCGTACGACGCCGTCGCGGTTGCGGCCGCGGAACCCCGGCCAGTCCGCGTCGTTCGCGTCGTTCGTGGCGCTCGGCGCCATCGTCGCTTTCGGCGGTGGCGTAAGTCGTTCATCGACGGTCGTCGCCATCGTCGCACCGGGCGGCGGCGCGAGTCGTTCACCGGCGGTCGTCGCCAGCAACCGTGATTCGGCGGTCTCCGTCCAGCGCCAGGTCAGTTCCTGACGGCCGTCGCCGGTCATCCCGTCGGTGCGCAACGTGGTCCAAAAGCCGGAGGCCAGCACGATCGCCGCCACCAGACCAACCCGCCGCGGCCGGTCGGCCATCCGGCGGGTGGCCACCGCCCACGCCACGAAGACCAGGCTCAGCACGGGCGCGGTGTAGACCGGGAACATCAGCCCCATCATCGAGCTGGAGATCGAGACGTCGAGCAGCGGCACGGTGGCGAGCGACACGGCCAGCATCAGCAGCGGCGCGCCCCAGCGCTCGATCGGTGCCGCCCCGCTGAAGAACGCCCACCACACCAGGATCCCCAGCCCGCCCAGCAGCGCGCCGACCATGGCGATCGGCGCCGCGGCCGGGACCAGCAGCGGCAGTCCGATCCAGGTCGACCACAACAGCGTCACGATGACGATGCC
This sequence comes from Acidobacteriota bacterium, assembly GCA_009861545.1. Taxonomy (NCBI): domain Bacteria; kingdom Pseudomonadati; phylum Acidobacteriota; species Acidobacteriota bacterium. Next base: position 18,727 of record VXME01000070.1, read on the forward strand.
GGGCCGGAGTCTGAGCGCGCGCGGGGGCTGCCGTGGAGCGGAGTCTGTTCTGATCACAACCCTCTATACGCCATCAGGCTGCGTATGAGTTCCACGTTTACGGCAGCGGCATCTCCGGGCTGTCCTCGCTACGCGCCCGCTCGAAGGCGGGGTGCGGCGTCTCCGAGCGCACCTGCTCCAGCCAGAACACGCCGTCGTAGGGCGCGCTGTTGCCCCGCGTGCCCAGGAAGTCGACGTCCCCGTCGCCGTCGACATCGCGGGCGATGAACTTGTCGTACATGCCCCGCTTGCGGCGGGAGACGTCGTGCCGCACCCACTCGCCGCTGGCGTCGCCGGGGTGCTCGAACCAGCCGATGCGCCCGAGGGCGTCGTCCTTGTCGACGTCGCCGTCGCCTTCCCGCGGGCCGCGGCTGTAGCTGCCGGCCATGACGTCCAGGCGGCCGTCGCCGTTGATGTCCGCCACCTCGAGGCCGGTCATGCTGTCGGGGGCGAAGGTGCCGATGACGTGCGCGTTCCAGGCGTCGTCGATCCGCGCGGGCTGCTCCAGCCAGGCGAGGCCGCCGCCGGCCGCGCCGATGATGTCGAGGCGCCCGTCCCCGTTCAGGTCCGCGTACTCCAGGTTGAAGCCGGCCGCCCGCGCGCCGTAGATGCCGATGGCGTGCTCGCGGAAATCGAGGCTGCCGTCGCCCGGATTCTCGAAGAACAGGATCCGGTTCTCGCCCCGCGTGCCCACCACGATGTCGAGGTCGCCGTCGCCGTCGATGTCCACCGGCTCGGCGTTCTGCGGCACGCTGTAGCGCCCGAGCACCGTCTCGGTCCAGTTGCCACCCTTGAGCGGATCCCCCTCGACCGAGAAGATCGAGACCGGCGTCGAGCGCGCGAAGTCCTCCGGCGCGGGCCGCTGCGCCCCCTTGTTCGGGGCGGTCATCTCGGGGACGCCGTCGCCGTCGAGGTCGGCCAGGAAGACGCGGATGTACGACCCGCGGCCCTTGGTCATCGGCAGGATCAGCCGCGGCCACTTGGCGCCGCGGGCGTCGGCGCCCGGGTTCTGCAGATAGATGAGGTGCGAGAGCTCGGCCGCCACCACGACGTCGAGGTACCCGTCGCCGTTGACGTCGGCGATGTCGGCGTCCTCCGGCGCGGGCGCGTCGGCTCCCTCGGCGATGGTGACGTTCGTCCATGCGTCCGGGTCGGCCGAGCCGAACGCCACGCGCACGTGGCCCTCGGCGTCCGGCACGTAGTCGGGGTCGGGCACGGTCGAGTCGTACTCGCTGTCCGACTCGTGCACCGACACGATGTCCTCGAATCCGTCGTTGTCGAGGTCGGCCATCACGAGGCCGTCGCTGCCGCTCAGGCCGAACCCGGCGGTCGCCGGCTCGTCGATGACGTGCTCGCGCCAGCTAATGTAGCTGCCGTCCGCCGCCCGCGCGGCCGTGGGGGTGTCCCCGACGAGCTGCGCGCCGGCCGGCTGCGGCCAGAGAAACACGAGGCAGACGAGGAGGAGTGCGGCGGCGTATTCGACCGAGGAGCGATGCCGTCCGCGCGGGCCGCCTCGCCGCTCGAATGCAGCGGGGCGCATGCCGCGGGTTCCCAGGTGGGCTTGATCGAGAGTCATCGTCATCCTCCTCGTGGTCTGTCGTCCGCAGGTCGCAATCCTACTTGACGTGGGACTGCCGTGCCGGCATTGTTGGGCACCGCACCCGAGCCGACCAGCGGGATGCAAGCGAGTGGGATGCACGCGATGAAGAAGACAAGACTGGTGCCCGGTATCGTCCTGACCTGCCTCGCCGCGCTGCTCGCGGCCCTGTCGCCGTTGCGCGCCGAGGACCGGCCGAACTTCATCCTGCTGATGGGCGACGACCACGGCTGGGAAGAGACCGGCTACAACGGGCACGCCCACCTGCAGACGCCGGTGCTCGACAGGATGGCCGCCTCCGGCCTGCGCATGGACCGCTTCTACGCGGCGCACCCGTCCTGCTCGCCCACCCGCGGCAGCGTGCTGACGGGGCGGCATCCGGTGCGCTACGGCACGTTCGCGCCCAACTGGTCGATGCGTCCGGAGGAGATCACCGTCGCCCACGTGCTGCGCGAGGCCGGCTACGCGACCGGCCACTTCGGCAAGTGGCACGTCGGCACCGTGAAGGCCGGCTCGCCGCTCAATCCCGGTGCGATGGGCTTCGACGAGTGGCTGTCGCACGACAACTTCTTCGAGCTGCACCCGACCCTGTCGCGCAACGGCGGCCCGCCCGAGCGTTTCGAGGGGGAGAGCTCGGCGATCGTCGTCGACGAGACCATCCGCTTCATCGAGAAGTCGCGGGATTCCGGCAAGCCGTTCCTGGCCGTCGTCTGGTTCGGATCGCCCCACGAGCCCTACAGCGGGCTGCCGGAGGACCTGGCCCTCTACGACGAGCTGCCGGCGCAGTACGCGGACCGGATGGTGCCGCTGACCTCGAACGAGACCGGTCTGCAGATCGAGCGGCCGCTGGGCGACGTCCTGCGCGAGCGCTACGCCGAGATCACCGCCATGGACCGTGCCATAGGCACGCTGCGCGACTACCTGGACGGGGCGGGGCTGCGCGAGAACACCCTGCTCTGGTACAACGGCGATAACGGGACGCCCCGCAGCGGATTGGCGGAAACACCCCTGCGCGGCCTGAAGGGGACGATGTACGAGGGCGGGATCCGCGTGCCCGGCATCATCGAATGGCCCGCGCGCATTCCGGCGCCGCGCACCACCGATGTGGCCGCGGTCACCAGCGACATGCTCCCCACCCTGGCCGCCCTTGCCGGCCAGCCGGTCCCGAACCGGCCCCTGGACGGGATCGATCTGGAGCCGCTCATCGACGGCCGGATGACTGCACGCCCGGCGCCCATCTTCTTCTGGAGCTTCGACACCGGCGTCCTGGCGGGCCGCGACCACGATCCCTGGATCGATCCGGCCCTGCAGGTGGGCACGACGCCCCTGGTCAAGCTGATGAACGGCATCGCGACCCGCAACTTCGAGAACTTCCGCTATCCGGCCGTCGACGCGCAGGACTTCGGCGGGGCGCGCGTGATGCTGCACGACGACTACAAGCTGGTCGTCGACGGCTCCCGCGGGTCGGGGGCCGAGCTGTTCGACCTGCGCGGCGACAGGGCGGAGAGCCGCGACCTGGCCGCGGTCGAGACCGACGTGCTGCAGGACCTGCGGCAACGGCTGCGGGCGTGGCAGGAATCGGTGCTGCAGAGCCTGACCGGCGCGGACTATCGGTAGCGGCGCGCGGGCGCTCGGTCGATCGCGACCAACTTCGTGCGGATGCTCTACAGCGAGGCGCAGGCGGCCCGGTAGCCGGGAACTGCCCGCCGGACGCGCATCACCGGCGATCGGGCTCCGATCGAGAAATCTCGCGATACCGCCCGCGGAGCCGCCTCTCGAGTTCGGTCACCCTTGCTTCGGCGGCCGTGGCACGGGCCTCCGCGGCGGCTGCGCGGGTCTCGGCCGCCCGGCGCGCCTCGGCTTCCGCCCGGCGCGCCTCGACTTCCGTTCGGCGCGCTTCGGCTTCCTCGTCGTGGCTGAGCAGATCGCAGCCGGTTGCGGGGTCCCGGAAGCGCATTTCCCGCCCCGGGGCCGCCCGCAACTCCAGGCCGAGGGTTCGGCTCCGCAGCGTCAGCGTGCCGTCCCGCGCCGTCGCCGCCGGTTGACGCACGTAACCCGCCGGCGTCAGCCGCTCCCCTTGCAGGCGCGCCGGCAGATGCGCTCCCGCCGGGTCGTACTGCCAGTACTCGCGCACGCCGAGGCGCGCATACAGGGACCGCTTCCGGCCGAGATCATCCCGCCACGTGCTCGGCGAGGCCACCTCCAGCACGAAGGCCGGCGCCCGGCCCTCTTCCCACAGCTTGTAGTTGGGCCGCTCGCGTTTGTCCACACCGAACACCACGAAGACGTCGGGGGCGACCGACAACCGCGGGTTCCCCTCCCGGTAGTAGATAAGCAGATCCCCGGAGACGTACACGTCCTGCCGGCTCTTGAAGTGGCGGGCCAGTGCGCCGATCCCGTACATGATGGCGCTGCGCTGGGCGTCGTTCTCCGCCATCGGCTGGCCGTCGGAGCTCGGGTAGTCGATCGGGACGGCGGCAGGTGCGGGTTGGACCATCGCGGGACCTCTTCAGGCAGGCGCGGCCACGGGGCGCCGGCGGCGCGCACGATTCTCCCAAGCTACCACACGCTGCGACGCCGCTTCCACGTCGGGGCGTCCGTGCGGAAGTGAAAGCACGTATCGTGCCAACCGTCGGCCGACGTCAGTCACTGTCCCGAGCCACTATGCTTTGAGTACCTGCCCATGAACGCCGTCACCTTCGACACGCACGCCGCCGTTCGGAAGCTCCGCGCCGCCGACCTCAGCGAACAGCAGGCCGAAGCACTTGTCGAAGTGTTCAGCCATGTGGTCGGAGAGTCGGCCACCAGGACCGACCTTCGACAATTCAGCGACGGAATCACCGAGCATTTCGCGACCAAAGCGGATCTCGCGGCCCTCGAGACACGCCTGATCAAGTGGATGGCCGGGATCGCCGTAGCTGGTGGCGGACTACTGTTTGCCGCCTTGCGCACCCTCGGGTAGAGAGTCTCGGGCGGGCTCTCCGCGCAACCAGGAACGCGCTACTCCTCCGTGGCCCGGTACCAGATCGGCGACGTCCACGCCCGCTCCTGGATCTGCCAGGGCAGGTCGGGCGCCATGCACGCCGCCGGGCGCTCCTCCTCGGGCAGGGCCGTGCACTGCAGCGCGTTCCAGCGGCAGCTCGGGTTCTCGACCACGCGCGCGTAGTAGACGGCCGAACGGGAGGGGTCGAAGTCGGGATCGGTCCAGACCGCGCACAGGGAGGCGGCGCCGTCGCCGCTGCGCTCGCAGGTCGCCCGCGACACGTCGGCGCCGTTGTCGGCGTCGCCGGCCACGTCGTGGATCGCCTCATGGAACAGGCCGTCGTCGCCCACCCAGCCCTTGATGATCTGGAGGCGCTGCAGCGGCGTTCCCGGGTACGCGTCCGTCCCCGGATCGGCGAGCGCGGTCAGGAAGAAGCTGGGCGCCTCCGTTCCGTCCCGGCCGGGCAGCACGCTGCCCATCGGCACGCCCGCCTCGTACGCGTCGGCGATCATGTCGTCGCTCGCGCACAGGTCGGGCAGGTCCCAGCCGCCGAACAGCCGCGCCTGAATCCGCACGCCGCTGGTGCCGAAGGTTTCCTTGCGCTGCATCGCGTCGAACAGCGAGTCGCGCGAGTTCTCCTCGGCCCAGACGCCGACCAGCCCGCCGGGATTCCGCAGCGGATGCGGGGCGTAGGCATCGGTCGTCAGGCGCTTCTCCAGGTCGGAGTCGACGTTCGAGTTCTGGCCCTGATAGTCGTACTCGTCGGTGTCGCCCGGCAGGCCGTTGTGCCCGTCCGTGCTGGCGATCAGGCCCAGCTGGATGGGGTTGATCCCGATGCGCTCCTCCTGCGCGATGCCTTCGATGAGCGCGTAGCGGACGAAGTCGAGGCGCGACTGGCAGCCCTCGCCGCGCAGCCCGCCCTGCCCGGTGCCGTCCTCGCAGTCGGGGGGGCGCTCGCCGTCGATGTAGCGCACCTTCTCGAAGTCGCACAGCTCGTCCTCGCCGCCGATCACGTTCCACATGCCGCGGCGGCACTCGGACTCGCCCTTGGCCTGCATCATCTCCACCAGCGGCTCCATCTCGCTGCGCAGCGCGGCCCGCGCCCGCTGCTCGTCGATCGGCAGCCCGCCCCAATCCAGAGTGAACATCTGGCCGTTGGAGATGTTGGGGTTGTGGGGGATGGTGAGCGCCTCGCAGCCGGTGCCGGTGTCGTTGCAGCGCGCCTTCAGCCGGGTCCACAGGTCGAGCGGCTGGTCCGCGTCGATCCACGAGATCGGCAGCTCCGGCCCGATCTCGTTGCGCAGGATGACGTTGCGGTGCACCTTGGAGCGGCCCGGCGCCCGCGTGTACTCCCACGCGTGGAACGCCGTGAACGAGCAGTCGCTGGAGCGGTCGTAGTGGCGCTCGGCCGCCGCGCGGGTTGCCTCCCAGGCGGTGAGGAGGCCGTCCCGGCACTGGGTGCCGTCCTCGCCGCAGACCAGCGGGCCCCGGCCGGCGAGCCGGTCCGCCTGCCAGACGGCGCGCTCCTCGTCGTTGCCGCCGGGCCGCAGGCCGCGGCAGACCGGCGTGTCGTAAGCCGGGGAGGACGGGTCGGTGCACACCGCCACCTCTCCCAGCCACTCGGAGTGGTCCGTGACCGCCGCGAAATCGAGGGGACGGTCCAACTGCGCCGTGCGCATCGGCCGGCCCTCGGCATCGACCGGGCTCAGGCCGATCGCCTCGCCGCGTGCGAAGCGGTAGGCGTCGTCCGGCGTCTGGAAGCCGCCGCGTCCCAGGGCGTCCAGCGAGAAGGCGGTGTGCGTGTGCAGGTCGCCGAAGAAGGCCTGCCGCAGCGGGTCGTTGTGCGCGCACGGCTCCCGCGGGGCCAGATCGGCCGCCTGCGCCGGCGCGCTCGGCGGGCTCCACTCCACGACGGGGCGGTCCGCCCCCACGGCCCGAGGCTGTGCGTCGTCGGGCGGCGCTTCGGCTTGGCCGCAGGCTAGGGCAACCAGGGTCAACAGGCAGGCTGCGAATCGTAATGCCGTCATGCGAAACTCTCCCACGCGTCGGGGGGACGCGTCCAGTTCCGTGCTCCGTCGCCGCTTGCAGCGGACGCCGCACCCGGGAAGCTGCGTGGCGGCACCTCTATTCTCGTGTCGAGTCGGCGCCGCTCGCCGTCTCCGGGAGCCGCACTTCGTAGGCATCGCGCAGCTCCTGGTACGCGGCCAGGCTACGGTCGCGGCGGCGGTCCTCGCGCAGGTCCGCGAGGACGCGATCCCGAACCTCGGCGAGCGCCGGCGCGCGGGACGCCGTCCGGCCGTTCACCCGCACGAGGTGTGCGCCGTAGGTCGATTCCACGGGTCCGTTCCAGCCGCCCACCGGGAGCCCGGCCACGGCCTCCGCGAAGACTCTGCCGAAGAGCCCTGCGATCTCCTGGTCGCCTCGCTCGGCGTAGCTGCGTGCCAGCATGAAGGGGTCGCCCAACCGCTGCCAGCCGTCGTCGTCGACGCCGCGCAAGTCGCCGAGGAGGACCCTCGCGTCGCCCGCCGGGTCGGTCCTGCTGTCCCCCGACAGGAACACGTGGTCGAACGTCGTCCGTCCCGGCCGCCGGTAGCGCTCGGCGTGCCGGGCGTAGTACTCCTCGACCTCCGCTTGTGACGGCGGCCCGGCGGCGCCGGCGTCCTCCAGGATGAACGTCAGCTTCTGGGCGAGCCGCCGCCGCACGATGGCGTCGTCGCGGTCGAGGCCCAGGCGCTGCGCCTCGCGGTACAGGATCTCCTCGTCGACCGCTTCGTCGATCAACGTCTGCAATTCGTCTCCTGTCGGTTCGCGGCCCCACTGCGCGATCCACCGCGCGCGGAGGCGCTCGACCTCGTCCGGCGTGATCTCCACCACGGGTCGCGCCGTCTCGCCGCCGGCCAGCCAGCCGTCGAGCGCGAACACGCCGATGCCGAGGAGCACGAAGACGACGAGGGGATCGCGCAGCCAGCGCGGCATCCGGTCGGCCGGCGCGCCGCCCGACGCCGTGTTGGATGGGGGACCGTCGGGAGCGTTGTCTGCGCGCATCGGTCGAGTGACCGCGGGTCGACCGCATTCTAGCCCGTCAATCGTCGCCTGCGGCTCCGGCTGCCGCCCAACCATGGAGTCTGCACATAGAACGAGGCGCGGACTCCTGGCGCGGGAGAGTTGCGCTCCGGTGTGTCGTGAATGCCATGCGTTGCAGTGATGGTGCGATCCGCGTGGCGGCCCCGGTGACGTCGCAGTCGGGCCTCAGTGGTAGCAGCTATAAAGTCCATAATAAAGGACATTAAAAAGATTTCAGCTTATGATTATGGACGCTATGGGCGTGCCGAGAAGTAAGGCTCTGCCGTTGCCGGTCGGACGTGCGCTCACCAGGCTCGGCGCGGACATCCGCGACGCCCGGCGGCGCCGCCGCATCCCCACGGCGACGATGGCGGAACGCGCGGGGATCAGCCGCACGACCCTGCACAAGGTCGAGCGGGGTGACCCGGGCGTCTCCCTGGGCATCTATGCCACGGTGCTGTTCGTGCTGGGGTTGGAGGAGCGCCTCGCCGGACTGGCCGATCCGCGAAACGACGCGGTGGGCCTGGATCTCGAAGCCGAAGCGCTGCCCAAGCGCATCCGCGGTCGACGCCGGCGCACGCCGACGACCGGTGCGTGATGGATAGAGAGGTCCTCGTTTCCGTCGATCTCCATGGCGCGCCCGTCTTCGTCGGACGTCTGTGGTGGCGAAGCCGCAAGGGCCGGGAGAGCGCCTCGTTCGAGTACGACCCCGGGTGGCTCGAGCACCCGGAGCGCTTCGCCCTCGAGCCGGCCCTGGCGCTGACTCCCGGTCCGTTTCACACTGCACCCGGACGGTCGTTGTTCGGCGCCGTCGGCGATTCGACGCCCGACCGCTGGGGCCGGCTCCTGATGCGTCGCGCGGAACGCCGCCGCGCCCGGCAAGAAGGCCGCGCTCCACGGGCCCTCTCCGAAGCGGACGTCCTCCTGCGCGTCGACGACGAGACGAGGCAAGGAGCGCTGCGTTTCTCTACCGAGACGACCGGTCCGTTTCTGGCGGAGCCCGGTCTCAGCCGTATTCCCCCGCTTGTGGAACTCCCGCGCCTTCTCGCTGGCGCGGAGCGCGTCGCTGACGACAAGGAGGACGACGATGACATCCGGCTGCTCCTCGGACCCGGTTCTTCACTCGGCGGCGCGCGCCCCAAGGCCTCCGTTCGCGATGCCGACGGCCGGCTCTGCATCGCGAAGTTCCCGCATTCGCAGGACGAGGTGGACGTCGTCCTCTGGGAGGGAATTGCGCTCGCGCTTGCCGAGGAGAGCGGCATCGACGTGCCGGAACGGCGGATCGAGACGGTCGCCGGCAAGCGCGTGCTGATCGTCCGGCGCTTCGACCGCCGGGCGGAACACCGCGTCCCGTTTCTCTCGGCCATGAGCATGCTCGGCGCGACGGATCGTGAGCCCCGCTCGTATCCGGAAATCGCCGCTGCCCTGCAGCGACACGGCGCGGCGGCGCCCCACGACTTGCACCAGTTGTGGCGGCGCGTCGTCTTCAACGTGTTGATCTCGAACACCGACGACCACCTTCGGAACCACGGGTTCCTGTACGAAGACCACCGGGGCTGGCGCTTGTCTCCCGCCTACGATCTCAATCCGGTGCCCACCGACATCCGGCCGCGGGTGCTCTCCACGTCGATTGCCGCCCACGATCCCACGGCATCGCTCGACCTGGCGCTGGAGACCGCCGGGCACTACCGGTTGGGCTTGAACGAGGCGAGGACGATCGCGAGGGAGGTGGCGAACGCAGTCGTCCAGTGGCGCGCGATGGCTCGCCGCCTGGGTGCGGCCCGGCAGGACATCGACCGGATAGCGTCCGCGTTCGAGCACGCCGACCTGGACGCGGCGCGGCGTCTCTGATCCTACAGTTTCGGTGCACCTACGACGTGCTCTTCCGGCGCTCGACCTCGGCCCGCAGGTCTCGGACCGAGAAACGCGAAGGCAACCCGAGCGGCGCCGGCGCCGTCCAACCCGTTGATGATCGAGACGCGGGTGGTGGACGGCTTGCCGCTGGCCACCGAGACGGGTGCGGACGAGACCGCTGCCGACACGAACGCGGAGGAGCCGGCTTTCGAGGCGCTCTATCGCACCCACGCGAAGCGGATCTACTCGCTTGCCTACCGGTTCACGGGCAACGCGGCCGACGCGGAAGAGCTGCTGCAGGACATCTTCCTGCAGGCGTATCGGAGGCTCGACAGCTTCCGGCAGGAGGCGGCGTTGTCGACCTGGCTGCACCGGCTTGCTGTCAACCGCTGTCTGGATCATCTGCGGAGCCGCGCGGCCCGACAGGATGCGAGGACGGGATCGCTGGCTGACGAGGCGCGGCCGCAGCCGCAGGCCCGGACCTCAAGCCCGATCACCCGTCTGGACCTCGAACGGGCGATTGCGCAGCTCCCGGACGGCTGCCGCGCCGCATTCGTGCTGCATGACGTCGAGGGCTACGAGCACCGCGAGATCGCCGCGTTGCTCGGCATTGCGGCCGGCACTTCCAAGTCGCAGGTGCACAAGGCTCGCCTGCGCCTCCGTGCGCTTCTGAGGCGGACATGACCATGAGCAACCGTGAGCCGGCGTCCGAATCCGAGTGCGAACGGTTCGCCGACGCGCTCGCCGCGCTGGTCGACGAGAGTCTCGATCCGCGCGACCGGCGGCGGGTCGACGCCCATCTGGCCGACTGCGAGGCCTGCCGGGGGCTCCTGGCCGACCTGCGGGCGATCCGGTCCCTCGCCGCCACGCTGAAGCCCATCGAGCCGCCGGCGCGGGTCTGGCACGACGTCAGGCGGCGGGTCGCGGCGGAGGGACGGGCGTCGCGGGCGGCGGCCGGATGGTGGTCGCGGTGGTCCTTCGGCGGTGCGGGGCCGATCCGGGCAGCCGGCCTCTGGCCGCGGTGGTCCGTCGGGGGGACGGCCCTTGCCGCGGCGGCCGGTATCGTACTGGCGACCGTCCTGGTGCGGAGCCTGGACCGGGTGCCGCTACCGACATCGGACATGCCGGGCGGCGCCGAGCTTTCGACTGCGGCCGGCGGCCTTGGACCCTTCGAACCCGCATACGTTTCCGCGATCCGGGATCTGGAGCAGCTCGCCGGCTCGCGGGGACCGGCTCTTCCGGCGGTTCAGACCGTTCTTGCCGGGAACCTGGCGGTGGTGGAGCGCGCGATCACCGAGAGTCGTTCCGCGGTCGAGGCCGCACCGGGAAGCGCAGTGGCTCGCGACCGGCTCCGGGCCGGGTTGGCGCGCAAGCTCGCGCTGCTGCGGACGAGCGCGGCCCTGGGGCTCGAACCTGGCGGCCGTGGCGATCCTCGACCCTGAGAACCTCACGAATCGAACAGAGATGAACCGGCGGAACTGGAGGCAACAGACCATGACCGGACTGGCAATGCGGAGCGCACTCGTCGCTATCGTCCTGATCGGCGCGGCCGGCGCGGCCGCGGGGCAGACGGAAGAACTGGTACGGACCATCCCGATGCAGCCCGGCGGCCTGCTCACGCTCAGCAACATCAGCGGCGATACGACGGTGACGGGGGTGGACGGCGACGACCTGACGCTTCGGGCGACGAAGCGGCTCGTCGGCCGCGGCAGTGCCGAGTCGTTGGACCGCGTCGAGATCGAGATCGAGGAGCGCGGCAACCGGGTCGACGTCGAGCCCCGGTACCGGCGGCGCTCCCTCCTGCGGTCGCTGGGCAGCCTGCTGGGCGGCGGTCCGGGATCCGTGGCCGTGGACTACGTGGTGACCGTGCCCCGCAGCGCCGGCGTCACGATCGAGTCCGTGTCCGGCAACGTCACCGTCGAAGACGTGGCGGGCGAGACGCGCATCGAGGTGGTGAGCGGCGACGTGCGGCTCGCTTCGCTGGCGAATCTGGTCGAGGTGGAGGCGGTGTCCGGCCGTGTGCGGATCGCCGACGTGAGCAGCGACGACGCGATGACGGTCGAGGCGGTCAGCGGTCGAATCGACATCGAAACGGTCCGGGCGCCGCGGCTGGAGGCCTCGTCGGTGAGCGGCGCCGTAGCGCTGCGCGGGGTGGAGGCGCGGCGCGTCGAGGTGGAGACGGTGTCGGGATCGGTGACCTTCTCCGGGGCGCTGGCGACGAACGGACGCTACGAGTTCGAGTCGCACTCGGGCGGCATCCACCTGACGGTGCCGGAGGGCACGGGATTCGAGCTGGAGTCCGAGTCGTTCAGCGGCGGCCTGCGCTCGGCCATCCCCATCGTCGTCGGCCGGGGCGACCGGGCCGGCGAGGTGACCGTCTTCGAGTCGGGGAGCCGCTCGATAGAAGGCGTCGCCGGCGACGGGGGCGGCCGCCTGGAGCTGTCCACCTTCAGCGGGGACATGCGGATCGAACTGGGACCGGTCCCATGACGCTCTTGTCCTGCCCGGTCGTTGGCTTCGGTTCCGGTTGCCGCCCGACGATGCCGGTCCAGGAGTCTGCGCTGCTGCTTGTCGCGGCGCAGACTCTCAGGGGACGGTTTCGCCGGTGTAGAAGGCGGTTGTCCGCGTCGCCGCCGCATGCGCGGCCTCGGGATCCGTACCGGCGGCGACCGCGGCCTGCTCCCATCCCTCGCTGCTGCCGGTGATGAAAGCCTTGCCGTCCGGCGAAGCGGCGAAGGCGGCTTCGTCGGGCTTCGCGGCGTCCGGCTGCGCAATGTGGAGCGCGAGTCCCAGCAGGCCCATCTCCCAGCCGACGCCGGCTGCGCCCGGTCCGTACTGGTCCCAGTGATCGGACAGGTGCGCGATGTGCGAGAGCGTGAGCCGGGCGCTGCCGTCTCCGCCGTCCGCGACGCGCACTTCCACCCAACTGACGCCGTAGAACTCCCACGTGAGCTCGAAGTGCGAGGGCGGTTCGCACCCGGTTATCACGCCGCCGGCGTTGCCCTCCAACTGGTAGCGGCCGCCAAGCTGGAGATCGCCGCTGACGGGCGCGAACCAGCGGGGGATGCGCTCGCCGTTCGTCACCGCGTCCCACAGGTCGTCGACCGTCGTCGCGAAGCTGCGAGACAGCGTGACCGCGCGGGCGGGTTGTCCCTCGCGCTCGAGCGCCGACACCGAGCGCTCCATGGCGCCGAGGTGGGTTTCGACATCGAACTTCATCGTTGCTCCTCTTCCATCGCGGCGTTCAGATACGCGGCGAAGTCCGCCGGTGTCCGCAAGTACTCGCCGGCATCATGCGTTCTGGCGGGCATGGGATCATGGTACACGGGCGATCGGGATGAAAATCCCGAGCCCCCGGTGAATCGACTACGATCTCCCGGCGAAGGTCACGATCTCATGACTCGACATCCGAATCCCCGCGTGGCGGCGGCCCGCGTCGACGCGCTGTTCATCGACCGCTGGTCGCCGCGAGCCTTCTCGCCGGAGCCGCTGACCGAGGCCGACATCGCCTCGATGTTCGAGGCGGCGCGCTGGGCGCCTTCGTCGTCCAACGTCCAGCCGTGGCTCTTCCTGTACGAGACGGACGGCCCCGACCGGGAGGTCTTCGATTCCATCCTCAAGCCGCGCAACCGGGAGTGGGCGGCGAAGGCCCCGTTTCTGGGCTTCCTCTTCGCCAACACGCGCACGGCGGACGGCCGCGAGCCGCGCACCGCGCAGTTCGACGCCGGCGCGGCGTGGATGTCGCTGGCGCTGCAGGCCCTGGCGCTGGGCATCTACACGCACGGGATGGCCGGCATCGACGTCGACGCGGCGCACGAGAGGCTGGGCGTCGACACCGAGCTCTGGACGGTGATGTGCGCGTTCGCGGCCGGGCGGATCGGCCCGCCGGAGGCGCTGCCGCCGGCGTTGCGGGAACGCGAGCTGCCGAAGGACGACCGCAAGCCGCTCGGCGAGATAGCGCACCGGGGCAAATGGAGATCGTCATGAGGCTGCTCAAGCTGCTCGCCGTTCCGATGTTCGTGGTGGGTGCGACGTTCGTGGCTGGTGCGTTTCCGGGACCGTCGGGGGCGCAGGAGAGCGCTGCCACCCCCAACGTGGTGCTCATCCTCGCCGACGACCTGGGCTGGGGCGACGTCGGCGCGATGCATCCCGCTTCCGCAATCCGGACGCCGCACATCGACAGGCTCGCCGACGAGGGGATGCGCTTCGTGGACGCGCACTCGCCCTCGGGCGTTTGCACGCCGACGCGCTATGCGCTGCTCACCGGACGCTACACCTGGCGGACGCGGCTGACCCGGGGCGTGCTGGGCGGCTACAGCCCGCCGCTGCTGGAGCCGGACCGCCCGACCCTGGGGACGCTGCTCCAGGCGCAGGGCTACCGGACCGCCGCCATCGGCAAGTGGCATCTCGGCATGGACCTGCCGTACCTCGACCCAACGGCGGAACGGAGCGAGCCGTGGGAGGGCGATCCCGGCATCGACTTCGGCGGCGTAATCACCGACAGCCCCGTTCACCACGGCTTCGACGAGTACTTCGGGGTCAGCGCGTCGCTCGACATGGCGCCCTACGTCTACATCCGCGACGACCGCTTCACGGCGCTCCCGACGCACGAGCAGCCGGCCGTGCCGTTCCCGTACTTCCTCCGCCACGGACCGCGGGCCGACGACTTCGTCATCGACGAGGTGCTCGACCGGCTGGTGGAAGAGGCGGTCGGCTTCATCGATCGGTCGGCGCAAACCGGTGATCCGTTCTTCCTCTACTTTCCGCTGACCGCGCCGCACAAGCCGACGCAGCCCCACGAGCGGTTCCGGGGCGGCACGGGCCTCGGCGAGTACGGCGACTTCGTGGCGCAGGTGGACGATGCGGTCGGACAGGTGCTCGCGGCCCTGGACCGGGCGAGCGCCGGCGACGAGACGCTGGTGATCTTCACCTCCGACAACGGCTCGTACATGTACCGCCGCGACGACGCGGCGCCGGATCACGTGGACGACCCGTCGATTCAGGCCTACCGCGTCGGCCGCCACCGCTCGAATGCCGACTGGCGCGGTACGAAGGCCGACATCTGGGAGGGCGGCCACCGCGTGCCGTTCGTGGCGCGCTGGCCGGGCGTGGTCGAGCCGGGGTCGGAGTCTACCGCCACTGTCGTCCATGCCGACCTCTACGCGACGCTGGCCGACATCGTCGGCGCCGCGCCCGGCCCCGATGCCGCGGAGGACAGCGTGTCGCTGCTGCCGATGCTGCGGGGCGAGCCGATGGCGCGCGGCGTGCCGGTGGTCCACCATTCCTCCGGCGGGATGTTCGCGATTCGCGACGGGGCGTGGAAGCTGGTGCTGGGCAACGGGTCGGGCGGGCGCCAGGAGCCGCGGGGCGAGCCCTTCGGACGGCCCTATCAGCTATTCGACCTGTCGCGGGATCCCGCCGAGGCCCGCGACGTCGCGGCGGATCACCCGGAGGTCGTCGAGCGGCTCGAGGCGGCGCTGGAGCGTTTCCGGCGCACCGGCCGGAGCGCGCCGCTGAAAACCAGCCATTGAGTTGCTGAATTTCATGAAAATCAGCAATAGAATCGCTGGATGTACCGTCGCGTCCTGAGTCTCCGCGCCCTCGTCGAGCACCGGTTCGTCTTCCTGTTCGGCCCCCGGCAGACCGGAGCCGCGGGAAGACCTGCGGGCCTATGTCGGCACGTACGTGCAGGAGGAGATTCAGGCGGAAGGGCTGACCCGCTCCATCGGCAACTTGCTACAAGGGCCTGCTCGCGCTGGCTGAGGAGGTCCCGCTCCACCGGAAGCTGGTGGTCTGCCACGAGCCGCGCCGGCGGCGGGAGGAAAACGGCGTCGAGATCGTGCCGGTTCGGGATTTTCTGAGCGAGTTGTGGGGAGACGCGATCGTCGAGTGAGCGCGGCAACCAACTGCGCCTGCAGACACAAGTCATTGAATTATGTGCAGCGTGTGCTCATTCTTCAATGCGATGGAGGTTCGTCGGCACACCATCTCCGTCGGTTGGCGCTGCTCCTGCGGGAGTCTCCGGTCGTTGCTGTGCGCGCCGGTCTGCGCGGCGACATGCCGGGGGTGGCCGTCGAGGAGGCAGTCGGTCGGATACGATAGCGGAGCGCATGGAGACGTCAGCCGGAGGCTTGGAGGCGTGGATCTGCGCCCGTTCGCGAAGCGTTCACGCGAGTGCGAATTGCACTAGAGGTGTGACATGGCAAGAGCCCTCGATCGGCGCGAGTTCCTTGGGACCGGTGCGGTCGCGGCCGCCGCGTACGCGTTGAGCGGTCCCGCGTTCGCGCAGGCCACCGATCCGACCACGCTGAGCATTGC
Source organism: Acidobacteriota bacterium (assembly GCA_009861545.1). Lineage (NCBI taxonomy): Bacteria > Pseudomonadati > Acidobacteriota > Acidobacteriota bacterium. Next base: position 34,581 of record VXME01000070.1, read on the forward strand.
CGAGGCGCAGCGGCTGATTCGTGCCGGGGCGCTCTCGCCGCTGGAGCTGGTGGAGGCCTACCTGGAGCGCATCGGGCGCTTCGACGATCGCCTGAACGCCTTCGTCACCGTGACCGGCGAACGCGCCGTGGCGCGCGCGCGGTCACTGGAGGCCGAGCTCGCCCGCGGGGGATGGCGCGGCCCGCTGCACGGCATTCCGATCGCGCTGAAGGACAACATCGACACGGCCGGCGTGCTGACCACCGCCGCGAGCGCGGTGTACGCGGACCGCGTGCCGGACGAGGACGCCGAGGTGGTGACGCGGCTCGAGGCGGCCGGCGCCGTCATCGTGGGCAAGCTCAACATGCACGAGTTCGCCTACGGCGGGACGTCGGCGTTCACGCACACCGGCCCCGTGCGCAATCCGTGGGACGCGGACCGCATCGCCGGCGGGTCGTCCGGCGGCTCCGGCGCGGCGGTCGCCGCGCGGCTGTGCGCTGGCGCCCTGGGGACTGATACCGGCGGATCGGTGCGCATTCCGGCCGCCCACTGCGGCATCGCCGGTCTGAAGCCGACCTACGGGTTGGCCAGCATTCGCGGCATCATCCCGCTCAGCGTGTCGCTCGATCACGTCGGCCCGATGTGCCGGACGGTGGCCGATTCCGCGCTGCTGCTGCAGGCGCTGGCCGGATACGATCCGCGCGGCATCGCGAGCATCCGCGCGCAGGTGCCCGACTACGCCAGCGCCCTGCTGCACCGCACATCGTCGCTGCGCCTCGGCGTGCCCCGCACGCCGTTCTACGACGACCTGGACCCGCAGGTCGCCCAGGCGGTCGATCGGGCGCTCCCCGTGCTGACCGACCTCACGGCGAGCACGCGGGACGTGCAGTTGCCGGCGCTGCCGCAGGCCCGTCCCGTGGCGGTCGAGTCCTACGCGTATCACGCCAGTCTGCTCGACGAGAGCCGGGAGCTGTACGAGGAGAGCACGCTGGCGCGCATCGAGCCCGGCGCCGAGGTGCCCGCCACGGAATACGCCGCAGCGCTCTATCAGTTGAAGCTGGTGCGAAAAGCAATCGCGGGCGTGTTCGACGACGTGGATCTGCTGGTCACGCCGACGTTGCCGATACTGCCGGTCGGGATCGACGCGGCCCGCGAGTCGCCGCTCGAAGCGACCCGGATCCTGATCCGCAACACCGCGCCATTCAATTCCTACGGGACTCCGGCGATCACCGTTCCCTGCGGATTCAGCCGGGAAGGCCTGCCCATCGGCTTGCAGATCTGCGGCCGCGCCCTGGGCGAAGTCGACGTGCTCGCCCTCGCGCACGCCTACGAGCAGGCGACCGACTGGCACGGGCGCACGCCGCCGCTGTGAATCGTGCGGCGCACTGGTTGGCGCGACGGGTGCGGGGGACTGCTTCAGGTCCGCATGACCCCCAGGACCTGGACCGCTTCCTCGACCTCTTCCTCGTAGGTGAGCGGCGTCGATGACGCCAGCCTGTCTCGCCGGAGCGTAATGCAGGCTGCCAGGCAGGCGATCAGAAGGGCACAAGCGATGCTCCACCGCAGTGGCGCGGCCAGCAGCCACAGCTCCAGCCGCGCCGTCCACCAGGCGTACGCCGTCAGGGCGAGCGCATAGACCGGCCACAGGTACTTCACGTTCGCCTTGCCCGGCACGTAGCTGCAGGCGAAAGGCATCTTGTGGAAGCCGCACAACAGCAGTTCTGTCAGGCAGGCGGACATCAGCAGCCAGAAGGCGGTATGTTGCAACGCCGCTGCGGGTCCCCACCACGCGGCGTAGACGGGAAGCGTCACGCCGACGATCGGCAGTGCGCCGAGCAGCCACATCGCTTTCCGCGACCCGTTCAGGTAGGCCGCCTTGTCGTCGATCTCGGTCATGACGAAGACCCGGTTCGCACGGATCTGGGTCGGGATCGCGAACAGCACCCGCAGCGCCACGAGCACGAAGAACGAGAGCACGAGGGGAATCGATAGCAGCCGCGCCGACGGTCTCGAAAGCGACTCGCTCAGGGCGTTCTCGGCGACGCCCGTGATCGGGCTCAGGAACGAGCCGACGACGAACGCCAGTCCGACGCCGACGTAGGCCGCGACGAGCAGCCGATGGCGGCGGCTGCGGGTCAGGCTCCGTGCGGCGAACGCCACGATGCCCTGCTCCACCGGATGTCGCAGGATGGTCGCGCTCGCTACGCGACTTGCCGCGCGCAAGACGAGACCGGCCGGTCGCGCAACGTCCGGCGGCGTTTCCAGCGCGTGCCTGACGACCCGTCGAAAGACGGCGCCGTAGGCGAGTGTCGCGATCGTGAGCGTGACGACGAGCGCTAGCAGGCCTGCGACAGCCAGACCTCGAAACGCTTCCGGGTCGAAGCCCCAGATGATCTCGTAGACCCCGAGGAACCACACGGGCGGCAACCAGATCCCGGCGCGGCTGCTCGTCAGCCCGACGAACGCGTACGGGCCGTCCGCCGCGGCCAGTGCCTCGCTCGTCGCCCCGGGGTCGATGGCGGCCAGCCTGACCAGCAGCCCCGGCGCGAAGACGAGCCATTCGATCAGGACGATGACGAACAGCAATTGCGCGAGCATCGATACCCGTCGCAGCAAACGCACGGGAAGGACGAGGGCGAGGCACGCCTGCAACGCGGCCAGGGCGAGGAACACCAGCAGGCCCGCGGAAACCGTCGCCATGAAGTGCGCCACCGGGTAGCGCAGGAACGCCTCGAGCGGAAGGTAGTTTCCGGCGACGAAGGAGAAGATCACCGTGCCCGGCAGGTTCACCACGATCGCGAAGCCGACCACGACGGCGATCAGCGCCGAGAGCCTTGCGAACACGAGCGTGCGCGTGCGTATCGGCAGGCTGCCGGCCACGATCGCGTCGCGGCGGTCGGGGAAGAGCTTGTCCCACACCAGCACCGTGACGAACCCGACGGCGGCCATCGAGTAGCCGATGAAGTAGAGCTTCTGCGGCACCGCTCTGAGCGCCAGCTCCTCGTCGGTCATCCACGAGCCGTAGGACAGGGAGACGAACAGGGCGAAGATCGCCGGGGGAATCATGAACACGGCGGCCAGCCAGAGCGCCGACTGGCGCAGGTCGACCGTTTCGGGGACGAGGTCGTTCTCGAACAGCCCGCCCAGGAAGGTCCGGAACAGGAGCCGGAACTGCGCTCGCTCATCGTCGACCCCGGTGCCGCGGCCCCTGCCCGTCACAGCTTCATCGCCTCCACCAGCCCGCCCGCCACCTGTTCGGCGTCGTCCTGCCCCGCGAGTTGCGTGAACACCCCTTCGAGCGACGGCTGGCGCATCAGCGCCCGCAGCCGTTCGACGCGATCCGCCGCGGCCACCCGCCCCTCCCGCAGGATGACGACCGACGAGCAGATCTGCTCGACCATCTCGAGGATGTGCGAGCTGTAGATGACGATCTTGCCGCGGGCCGCCAGCGCCCGAATGAGCTGCTTCAGGACGAGCGTCGCGCCGACGTCGAGACCGGAGGACGGCTCGTCGAGAATGACGATCTCCGGATCGTGCAGCAGCCCGGCCGCGATCAGGATTTTCTGGCGCATGCCCTTCGAGTAGGCCGAGAGCCGGGCGTGCCGGTCGTCGTAGATGTCGAAGAGCCGGAGGAACCGGTCGATCTTCTCGTCGAGCACACTGGCTTCCATCTGCCGGAGCCGTCCGACGAGCGTCAGGTACTCGGGACCGGTCAGGTACGAATAGAGGTCGGGTGTTTCCGGCACGTACCCGATCCGGCGCCGGTGCCCGAGGAGATCGTTCCGGATGTCCTCGCCGTGGACGCGGATCTCGCCGTCCGTCGGCTCGAGGAGCCCCGCGACCATGTTGACCGTCGTCGACTTGCCGGAACCGTTCGGGCCCAGGTAGCCGAGCACGTCGCCGGGGCGGACCGAGAAGCTGACGTCGCGGACCGCGGCCAGCGCGCCGTAGTACTTGGTGACGCTCACCACATCGAGCATGCGACTCTCCTTCGGGCGCGTCACTCCCGCAACATCGCCCCCACATCGAGCCGGCCGACACGCGCCGCCGGACCGATACAGGCCACGACCGACACACCGAGGATCAGCGAGCAGACGGCGACGACGATCCACGGGTCGGCCAGGCCGATCTCGAACAGCTCCAGGCTCAGGGCGCGACTCGCCGCGATGGCAAGGAGCGCGCCGGCGCACAGGCCGGCCAGCACGCACGCCAGGGTCGAGCGCAGCAGCTCGGCGAGAACCCGGCTCCGCCTCGCACCGAGCGCCTGGCGCAGCGCGAGCTCGCGCAGTCGGCGATTCGCAGTATCGCTCACCATCCCGAAGACGCCGAGCGCCGCCAGCAGCGCGGACCCCACTCCGAACGGGAGCAACAACGCGCTCTGGAACCGCTCCCGCGACAGCGCGCGCTCGACGAGCTCCGCCGTGGTGAGGTCGGCGCTCATCGGTTGTTCCGGGTCCACCTCGGCGAGCGCGCGGCGCAGGACTGCCCGTGCCGCGGCGGGGCCGGCGGTCGTGCGGACCACGACGTACCGCAACGGAATGGCCGTCTGCGTGTAGGGCAGGAACACGTCGCCTACTTCCGCGTTCGCTCCCAGTCGTGCAATCACGTCCCGAAAGAACCGCCGCCGGGCGGCCGCGTCGGGGTAGCGCACGCGGCTCGGGTTCACGAAGGCGGTCAGTACGCTCTCGCGGTCGAAGCCCAGGTCGGCGCGGTGCAGATTGAGGAAGCTCACGGTGAGTGCCCCGGCGACGATCAGCAGCGCTGCCGTCCCGGCCACCTCGACGGTGAGCAGCGCGCTGCCGAATCGCGCGGCGCGGGTCGAGCCGCCGACGCCGGCCGCCCTGCCGCGGAGGAGCGCTTCGATGGACGGGGCCCCGACCGCCATCAAGGGGACGCACCCGATCGCGAGGGTGACCGCCACGAGACACGCTGCGGCGAACAGGAGTGACCGGCCGTCGATCGACGCGGAGGCGATCCGGGCGATGCCGTCCGGCGCGAGCGCGACCACCGCGTCGAGGATCGCGACCGCCAGGCCGATCCCGACGATGGCGCCCAGGGTCGCGAGGACCAGCCCCTCGGCCGCGAACTGCCGCAGGAGATCGCGGTTCGAGGCGCCGAGGCCGAGACGTAGCGCCACCTCGCCGCCGCGGCGGGCCGCGCCCGTCGCCAGCAGCCCGCTCAGGTTGACGATCGCGACGAGCAGCAACACGACCGCGCCGGCGAACAGCAGCGCCGCGATGACCCGCGCGTTTCCCAGTATGTGCTCCCGCAGCGGCGTGAGCGCCGCCGCCTGATCCTCGACGTTCGAGCCCGCACGCTGTGCCTGCTGTCGCGACACGATCCCGTCGAGCTCGGCGGCCGCCTGTCCGCGCGACACGCCCGGGCGCAGTCGCCCGATCACTTGCAGGAACACCGTCCGGTTGGTGGCCAGTCCGGGCCGCGTGCCGAGCGCCGTGAAGACGTCGACGCCCTGCGGAAAGACGAGCCCGGCCGGGAGAATGCCGATCACGGTGAAGTCGACGCCGGTGAGCGTCAGGCCGGATCCGATCGCCTCGGGGTCCGCGCCGAGGATGTTCGTCCAGAACGCGTGCGTGAGCACTACCGTCGGCTGGGCTCCCTCCCGGTCGTCCGTCGCCGTGAAGGTGCGTCCGAGCATCGGCCGCACGCCGAGCACGTCGAAGAACTCGCCGGTGACTCGTGCGCTCTCGATGGCGACCGGGTCGCCGCGGCCGGTCAGGACGTAGCTGTACCCGTAGACGGTGGTCGGCAGGGCGGCGAGTCCCTCGAAGCTCGTCGATTGCGCCCGCCACTCCAGGAACTCTGGGTAGGAGAGCTCGATGAACCGCGTAGGGTCGTTGCGGCTGGTTTTCCAGCCGGCCACGAGGCGCTCCTCCTGCGGAAACGGAAGGGGCTGGAGCACGACGGTGTCCAGGACCCCGAACATGGCGGTGCTCGCGCCGATGCCCAGGGCCAGTGTGACGACAGCGAGAATCGGGACGCGGGAATGCGCCCCCTTGAACTGGCGGCGCAGGGCGTACCGGACTTCGCGTCCGAGGTCCTCGATCCACCGTGTGCCGCGGGCGTCGCGGCACAGCTCCTTGATCTGGTCCAGCCCGCCGAACTCCAGCCGGGCGAGTCTGCGCGCCTCACTCGCGGACATGCCGGCCCGGATGTGGTCGGCCACCTGCCGCGCGACGTGGTCGCGCAACTCGGCGTCGAGCTCGTCCTCCGCCCGATTACGATGGAGCAGCCGCGGCAGCGCCTGCCGCCAGCTCACCGCGCGCCTCCGCTCGCGGCGCCGAGAATCAACCCGACCGCCTCTGCCAGCCGGGCCCAGCTTTCGGTCTCCGCTTGCAACTGCGCGCGGCCCTTCGGCGTCAGCCGATAGAACTTCGCGTCGCGGCCGGTGTCCGACGGCTTCCACTCCGCGGTCAGCAATCCCCGCCGTTCCAGCCGGTGGAGCGCGGGATAGAGCGAGCCCTGCGGTACCTGGAGCACGTCGCGCGAGACCTGCTTGATGCGCTGGGCGATGCCGTAGCCGTGTATCGGGCCGGAGGCCGCCACCTGCAGCACCAGCAGGTCTAGCGTGCCCTGCGGCAGATCCGTCCTGGGTATGGTCATCCGGATACCTCTGTCTTCTACATGTACAGGATCACATGTAGAAGGTCAAGGTATTTGGAGGTCGTCGAGAATTCGTGCTCCCGCGATGGCGCGCACGTGTGCTGCCAGCGGAAAGCTGTGGTCGCCGGCGTGGATCACGTCGAGTCGACTCAACCCGAGGTCGTCCATCGCCGAACGCATGGAGCGGGTCAAGGTGGGCGAGCTCGTGCGCTTGATCTCGAAGCCGCGCAACCGGGAGCCGCGCTGCACGACCAGGTCGATCTCCGGCCCGGAATGCGTGGCCCAGTAGTGGCACTGCCGTGCTTCCAGGCCGAGCGCAAGAATCAGGTTCTCGATGATGAAACCCTCCCAGGACGCGCCGATCTTGGGGTGGCGTTCGAGTTCCGCCCGGGTGGTCAGACCCAGGAAGTGGTGCAGGAGCCCGGTGTCGCGAATGTAGATCTTGGGAGACTTGACCTGCCGTTTCTTCAGGTTCGCGCTCCAGGGTTTCAGGCTCCGCAGCATGTAGGTCGACTCGAGGGCATCGAGATACCGGCGCACGGCGTGATGCGAGACGCCGAAGGCCCGGCCGAGTTCCGATCCGTTCCACACCTGCGCGTGGTAGTGCGCAAGCATCGACCAGAAGCGTTCGAGGACCGCGCTCGGAATGGCTATGCCGAGCTGCGGCACGTCGCGCTCGAGAAACGTGCGGATGAAATCGCCCCGCCAGCGATAGCTGTCGGCGTGGCTGCGGGCCGTGTACGACGGCGGGAATCCGCCGCGCAGCCAGAGGCGTTCGGCGTCGCGCGGGGTAACCTCGGGAAGCGTGAACCCGGGCAACTCGTAGTGGGCGACGCGTCCGGCCAGCGTCTCTGCGCTCTGCCGCAGCAGATCCGGAGAGGCGCTACCGAGCACGAGAAACCGCGCTCCGCGAGGGCGGTCCGCCAGGACCCGCAGACTCGGGAAGAGGTCGGGACGCCGCTGGACCTCGTCGATGACAACGAGACCCCGGAGCGGCGACAGGGTGAGCAGCGGATCAGAGAGCCGCGCCACATCGGCCGACGACTCGAGATCGAAAATGTGGGTCGGTCCCTTCCGGCGCCTTGCGATCTCGCGCGCCAAGGTCGTCTTGCCGACTTGACGCGCCCCGAGAAGGGCGACGACCCGCGCGCGCGTCAGGAGACGTTCGAGGGCCGTGCGATGCCCGTTGCGAGGGATCATCGCCAGCCAATTTAGCATGAAAATTGGATGCTTGGAATCCAATTTTCACAATAGAGTGCGTCCACACACCCGCGCGTGCGGGCGGTCGCCGCGGCCGCAGCCCGTCGAGCCGGTGGGGCCGTGAGCGGAACCTCTACCGCCGCCGGTCGAGGTCCCCACCCGTCGTCCCCACGGTTCCTCAGGGCGACGGCAGCAGGAAGTTGATGGTCACCGTCATCAGCACGGAGACGGGCGCACCGTCGACCAGCGTGGGCTCGTACCGCCACTGCTCGACAGCGGCGGTCGCCGCCTCTTCGAGCTCCGGCACGGAACGCAGCACCTCGATGTTACCCACCACGCCCGTCGGGTCGATGGTCGCTTCCAGGACTACCAGGCCCTGAACGCCGGCTTCCCGGGCCGCGGGGGGATAGACCGGCGGGACATCGTGGATCTTCGCGGGCGGCGGGACCCCGTCGCCGATCCGGATCGGCTCGTCCGGGCGGTCGGCGGGTTGGTCGGGATCGTCGAGCACAGTGCGCAGCTCGTCGAGCACACTCTGCAACTGTTCCTGGAGGGCGGCGGCCCGCTCGACGAGCGCCGCGATGCGCTCGCTCGACGGTTCGCTCGGCGGCTGCTGCCCGACCGCGCTGGCGGTCGTTTCGGCGAGCGGGCCGGTCGTGGCGGGCGCCGTTCCGGTCGTCCCCGACTCCGCTGCGGTCAGCGTTTGGCGACCCGCCGGCATCCGGGAGAGCACCAGCTCTTCTTCACGCTGCTCCCCCGCTTCCAGCGAGAACTGCCGGACCAACGGCTCGAAGCCCGGTGCTCTCACGGCGAGGCCGTACTCGCCCGGTCCCAGATCGAAGATCTCGAAGCGGCCGTCGTCATGGCCGCTCGGGCGCGCGAACTGCGAGGTGGTGCGGCTGATCGTGACGTCGGGATTCCGAACCAGGTTCCCGGCCCGATCGAAGAACGCATAGCTCCCCAAGCGCACCTGCCGCCCGGCGGTGCGGATGGTGAACGTGACGTCGGGATTCCGAACGACGTTACCGTCCTGGTCGACGACGGTGCCGCTGATCCGGCCCGTCTGCGCACCGACCTGCAGGCCGGCGACAAGGATCGAGGCCGGCACGAGCAGACCGAGGCTCCACAGGCGGGCGAGGCGCGTCATCGGACGCCGATTCGTATGCGAATTCAACATGGCGGACAACCTCCGTTCCAGGTGTGACGGACGCGCCATCGCCGGCGCCGGCAACCACGTCCGCCGGTGTTTCCGAGCCTCTTTCGCGAGCTCGACGAGATGCGTCGCGCAGGTGGTGGCGGGAACGCCCCGAGCCAGGACGAGGTCGTCGGCCGCGTGCTCGCTCTCGCGGCGCAGCCGGGCACGGACCACCCACGCCAGCGGGTTGAACCACCAGACGCAGCGCAGCGCTTCGGCCGCCATCTGCAGCAGCCAGTCGCCGTGGCGGGCGTGCGCCAGCTCGTGCAGCAGCACGACGCGCATCCGTTCCGCCGACCACCCGGCCGCGGCCGCCGGCAGCATGACGGCCGGCCGCCGCCATCCCCAGGTCGCCACCAGCCCCGGACGCGGGCCGAACAGCAGGTCGACGCCGCGTCGCAGGCCGCACGACCGCGCGAGGTCGGCGCACAGGCGATGCCACGGCCCGTCCGTCAAGCGGGTCGACGTCGCGCGGAGCCAGCGGAGTCGCGCCAACCCGACCAGCAGCACGCCGGCGCGCGCGATCGCGCCGGCCAGCCAGATCGTCACGGCCAACAGGCCGACGACATGGCCGCGCGCGCCGGCCGCCGCGGCGTCTCCGGAGCGACCGGATCGGAAACCCGCCTCCGACGCACCGGCGGATCCGAGCACATCGGCATCCGGCGTGAACAGGGCGTAGGGACGCAGCCCGAGCAGGTCGAAGACGGGGCCGGCGCTCCAGTCGAGCGCCCCGAGCGGCGCCACCCGCAACACCGGCGGAAACGGCAGCACGTGGAGGGCGGGCGCCACGCAAGCCGACACGACGCCGGCCGCCAGCACCCAGCGCCTCGCAGCCGCCGATCGAGTGCGCAGAAAAAGGGCGCCGATCAGCGCCAGGAGCAGGATTGCCGACACCTTGACCGTCAACGCGGCCAGCAGGCTCATGACGGTTCCTCCGGCTCGTCGCGCAACTCCCTGCTGTCCGGCCCGTCGCCTCGTGACGCGCCGGCGGGTCGACCGGCGCTTCGTTGCGCCGCGCGCGCGTCCGAGACGATCCGTGCGATCCGGTCGAGCTCCGGCTCGGTCAGATGCCTCGCCTCGCCGCCGAGCAGCGCGGCCACGGCCTGCTCGGCGGACCCGTCGAAGAACGTCTCGACCAGATGCTGCAACGCCGACCGGCGCGCGGTCCGACGAGGGGTCACCGGGCGATACACGTACCGCAACCCCTCCTCCTCGTGGCGCACGTGCCCCTTCTTCTCGAGGATGCGCAGTTGCGTGCGCACCGTCGACGAGCTCGGCTCGCCGGGAAGCTCCTCCCGGACGACGCTGGCCGGGGCGCGCCCGTGCCGGAAGAGGATGTCCATGATCTGTCGCTCGCGACGCGACAGCCGGCTGTGCCAGGGTGGCTTCATGTGCATGTGAGCGCTCTCGGTCGGTTGCTCCGGGCTCCTGCCGGCCCGGAAGGTTATTTTTATAGCACACTGGTTACTAAATTAACAACTGTTTCCTCGAGTGGGCTCAAAGGGCAGTGAGGCGAAGGCTCGGCAATTGAAGCCTAATGGGGGAGGGGAGGCCCGAATGGCCGTGGGGCCGCCTCGCGGCGTTGACCGTCGTGTCCCATCATGAATACCATCGTGTCATGAGAATTGCCATCGACGGGGCGGGTCGCATCGTCGTGCCCAAGAGTCTTCGCGAGCGCTTCAACCTGGTCGCGGGCACGGAGTTGGAGATCGAGGCCCGAGGCGAGTTCCTGCAGATCTGCCGGACGGGTGCCGAGCCTGCGCTCCTGAAGAAGAAGGGGATTCTGGTGCACCACGGCGGCGAGCGCGCGAACCTGGACGTCACGGCGTTCATCCGGGCGGAGCGCGATTCGAGGAGCCGCCGAATTCTCCCCGAGGGCGCCGGGTAGTGCGCGTTCTCTTCGATACTTCGGTCCTGGTGCCGGCGGTCGTCGACCAGTTGGCCAACCACGAGGCGGCACTCGACGCCCTCCTGAGCTACACCGCCGGCGAGCACGCGGGATATTGCTCGACGCACGCGCTCGCCGAGTGCTACGCCACCGTGACCGCCTTGCCGCTGAGGCGACGCGTCCTTCCCGTGGAAGCGAGACGGCTCGTCGAGGAGAGTCTCCTGGAGCGACTGACCGCGGTTCCGTTGACCGAGGCCGACTACGTCGAGGCGATCCGCCGCGTCAGCCACGGCGGCCTCGGCAGCGGCGTCGTCTACGACGCGCTGCACGCCTGCTGCGCGGAGAGAATCCCGGTGGACCGCATCTTCACGTACAACCTGGCGGACTTCGAGCGGCTGCGGCCGGCCGGCATCGTCGTCGCGGGCCCGTGAGCTCGTCCGAGGAAGGTGTCGCGGCCTCGGCCGGATCTGTGCGAGTCCCCCCGCGATCGTCTATCCTGACGACCGATTCGCTTCCGTAACCGCCGGCATATCGAACAGGTGCGGGCGTCGAGGTGGTCTCGTACAGCCGTGGGGTAGCCGATGTCCGACCGTCATGCACCGAGCCGAATGCGCGTTGCGATTTCGTGTGCCATCGTGTGCCTCGCGACGATCGGACTGCACGCCGAGGACTGGCCGCAGTGGCGCGGCGTCAACCGGGACGCGGTGTGGAGCGACACCGGCCTCATCGAGCGCTTCGCCGACGACGGGCTGGTCGCCAAGTGGCGGACGCCGATCCGCGGCGGCTTCGCCGGGCCGGCGGTGGCCGGCGGCCGCGTGTTCGTCCTCGACTACCAGGAGACGCCGGGAAGCCGCACCATGGACGGCCACGAACGGCTGCTGGTGCTCGACGAGGAGACCGGCGACGTGCTCTGGACGCGGGAGTGGCCGGCGACCTACCGCAACATCCACTTCAAGTTCGCCATCGGTCCGCGGGCGACCCCCACGGTGGACGGCGAGCGGGTCTACGTTCTCGGTGCGGCGGGGATGCTGTCGTGCTTCGACGTCCCGACGGGAGAGCTGATCTGGCGCGTCGACACCGTCGCCGACTACGGCGTGACCGTGCCGGTGTTCGGCGTGTCGCAGTCGCCGCTGGTCGAGGGCGGCAACCTGATCGCGCTGCTCGGCGGCGAGCCGGACGCGATGGTGGTGGCGTTCGACAAGCTGACCGGGGCCGAAGCGTGGCGCGCCATCGAGACCACCTCGGAGCCGGGTTACTCCTCGCCGATCGTGATCTCCGCGGGCGGGGTGCGCCAGTTGATCGTCTGGCACGCCGCGGCGGTGACCTCGCTCGATCCGGAGACCGGCGACACCTGGTGGCAGTACGACTTCGTGGTGCCGAGCGGGCTGACGATCGGCACGCCGGTCCGGCGCGGGCGGTACCTGCTGGTGACGCAAGTCGAGAACGGGGGCTTGATGCTGGCGCTCAACGCCGACCGCCCCGCGGCGCGCATGCTCTGGGAGGGCACCAACCCCAACCGGACCGACCGGCCGCCGCAGGGGGCGACCCTGTCGACGCCGATCGTCGCGGGGGATGCGATGTACGGCCTGAGCAGCTACGGCGAGTTCCGCGGCCTCGACGCGGCGACCGGCGAGCGGCTCTGGTCGACGGACCGGCTGACGCCGCACGAGCGGTGGGCGAACTCCTACCTCGTGCAGAACGGCGACCGCTGGTTCGTGATCAACGAGACGGGCGAGCTGGTCATCGCGCGCTTCACGCCCGCCGGGTACGAGGAAATCGACCGCACGCTGTTGCTGACGCCGACCACCCGCACCCGCGGCGGCGCCTCGGGCCGCTGGGACGACCGCGCGGTCCTGTGGTCGCACCCGGCGTTCGCCAACCGCCACGTCGTCGCGCGCAACGACGCCGAGGTGGTGCGGCTGTCGCTAGCCGCCGAGGACTACGAGTAGGCTGTCCGACCCCGAGGTACTTGTAAGTGAGTGCTCAAGATCTGGCGAACACCCTCCATCGAATGTACGAGACCGCTGTAGATGGCCAGAAGGTCACGATGATCCACTTGTTCGGGATCAAGTATTCCGACGAAATCGCAGCATGCGGTGCTTCACCATCCGAAATCGTGAGGATGGCAAGCCTCCCGCAGTCCTATGGCACGGAAGTCAACAAGGGGCGCAATCTGGCCCGCTTCGTAACCGTGAAACGCGGATGAGGTTGCTGACTGCTTTCGTCGCCTCTCTCCTGCTATCACCGGCCGCGCTCGTTGCCCAGGAGGTGGACGCCGCCCGTGACTGGTGGCAATGGGGCGGCCCGAGCCGCGACTTCCTGTACGACGTCGAGGGATTGGCCGAGACGTGGCCGGCGGAGGGGCCGCCGGTCATATGGAGCCGGTCGCTCGGAGCCGGGCACTCGGCGATCATCGCCGCCGCCGGCCGGCTGTACACGATGTACCGCGTCGCCTACGGCGAAGGCGGCAGCTCGCCCTGGGCCGGAGAGGAAGCCGTGATCGCGCTCGACGCGGCGACCGGCGAGACCCTCTGGGAGCATGCCTATCCGTCGGTCGTGCAGGACTTCGACCAGGGCGCCGGCCCGCACGCGACGCCGCTGCTGCTGGGCGACCGGCTCTTCACGATCGGGACCAACAAGGAGTTGCACGTCTTCGACGCGGCCACCGGCGAGGTTGCCTGGTCGCGCGACTTCGTGACCGACTTCGGCGCGCCCCCGCTGCTCATCCGCTCGATGATCAAGTCGGGCTACGGCGTCAGCCCGCTGCCGTACAAGGACACGATCATCGTGCAGGTGGGCGGTCCCGGCCAGGCGGTGATGGCGTTGCGGCAGGACGACGGCAGCGTGGTGTGGCGCAGCGGCAGCTTCCTGGTGTCGGAGGCGCCGCCGGGGCTCATCGACGTCGACGGCGAGCGGCACCTGGTGGTCTTCGCCGGGCAGGTCGTCGTCGGGCTCGACCCGGATACCGGCGAGATCCTGTGGGCGCATCCCCACGACGCCGGCAACGACTTCAACTTCCAGATCCCGCTCTGGAGCGACGAGGACCATATCCTCTTCCTGTCTTCCGGGTACATCGGCGGCAGCCGGGCAATCCAGCTCACGAAGGACGGGGACGTGACGCGCGTGGAGGAGCTCTGGTACGACCCGCAGCTCCGCTTCACGTTCCTGAACCCGATCCGCCTCGGTGATTTCGTCTACGGCACGAGCGGACAGGGCGCCACCGCCGTCATGACCGCGACGCGCGTCGCCACCGGCGAGACCGCGTGGCGCGAGCGCGGCTTCAGCCGGGCGAGCCTGCTGCACGCCGACGGCAAGACGCTGATCCTGGAGGAGGACGGCGACCTGAGTCTGGTCGTCCTGACGCCGGGCGGCATGACGCGGCTGGCGTCGACGCCGCTGTTCGACACGCGCTCCTGGACCGCGCCGACGCTGGTCGGAACCACCCTGTACGCGCGCGACCGCGAGAAGATCGTGGCACTCGATCTGTCGGAGTAGCACTTCGGCAACCGCCGGTGCCTGCGGGTCGTGAATTTCTCCAAGTCGCGTTGGCAAGGACGGCGAACGGTCGCCCGGTTGATGGGGTCCTCTTGGTGCCCGTTTGTCTTCCGGGCCGGCTATCGCTGCTGGTGGGTGAAGTCCTTGCAGGGCATCGCCCACGTCTCGCAAGCGCCGACCGGCTGGTCCTTGCGGTAGACGAGCCGGTTCTTCGCGACGCCCTCCGGCGTGGTGGTCGTCACGTCGATGGTGAGCCGGCTGCCGCCGTCGTCGAGCGTCATCACCTCGTGCATCCGCATGCCGCCCCGCGTGCCCTCCGCTATCAGCCGCTTGCCGTCCCACCGCGAGGCGGCGCGCATCGTCGTGTCGCGCCCGACCGGGATCGTGCCTTCCTGTCCGGGCGTGTAGTGCCACGCCTTCAGACCATTGGTCTCGGTGCCGATGACCACCGTGTCGTTGGCCGCGTGGGTGATGAAGAGCCGGTCGATGGACGCGCCGCCCCGGCCGCCGCTGAACGCGGGTGGGGTGATGTCGCTGGCTTCGCGATCGAGCGTCCAGAAGCCGGAGAAGTTCGGAGTCTGGGCGTGGGCCGTCGCGCCGGACAGCACGAGGAACAGGGCGAGCACGAGGCGCATGGTTGGCATGGGGCGGTACACTATCCGAACCTGCCGATCACAGGTCACGCGCCGCGTCCTCATCTTCCGGCGAGGTCCATTCACTCATGGTTCCGGCAGGACCCTGCAGATAGTCGTCCCTGGGAATGTCGAAGCCGACTGAACGCATCAGCTCGAGGGCGTTGCCCTTGCCGACCACGCCGGCCCGCAGCGTGTAGTCGAAGCGGAGCTTTCCATTCGTGAAGTGGTCCGTGAAGTGCACGTTCTCGGCGCGCGGGCCGAGCGCGTCGGTGATCGCCGTCAATGCCAGGTCGTGCGTCGTCACCAGGCCGACCGCGCCCCGCTCGACGAGGCTCCTGACGACCGCATCGGCGCCGATCCGCCGATCGTGCGAGTTCGTGCCGTGCAGGCATTCGTCGATCAGGAAGAGGACGGGCAGGGCGTCGGGCGGCGCATCGGGTGCCGCGTCATCCCGGCTCGACGGGTTGTCCGGGCTCGGCGCCGGCAGGGAGGTCCTGGCCAGGATGGCCCGCAGCCGGACGATTTCCGCGTGGAAGCGAGAGCTGCCGTCCTGCAGCGAGTCGAGGATGCGGATGGACGCGCCGACCGCGAGGGGCGACATCCGCAGCCGGCGGGCCCGCACCGGTGCGCCGGCCTGGGCGAGAACCGTGTTGACGCCGATGGCGCGGAGCAGCGTGCTCTTGCCCGACATGTTCGAGCCGCTCAGGACGAGCACCTGCGGCCGGCCGTCCAGCAGGACGTCGTTGGCGACCGCCTTCGCGTTCAGCAGGGGATGCGCGATGTCCTCCGCCTCGAAGCGCGGCGCCCCGTCCGCCAGCTCCGGCCAGACGTCGCCGGGTCGTTCGAATCGATATCCGGCCAGCGACACCAGGGCCTCCATCTCGCCGACGGTGTCGAGCCACGTGCCCAACTTCGGGCCGGAGGCGAGGCGCCAGCGCTCGACCGCGTGCGCGAGGTGCACGTCCCAGACCACGAAGAACCCGAACAGCAGGGCGAAGGCGTTGTGGCGCGAATCGACCTGCTCCATCAGACGGGTCAGCCGGGCGACCTGCCGCGACGGAGGCTCTCCCGCCACGTCGAGCCGGGCGCGAAGCGCGGCGAGGCGCGGCGCGCGGAAGCGTTCGGTCTCGAGCCGCGCGAGCAAGCCGCCGAGCAACGCGACGTGCCTTGCCGCGCTGTCGATCCCTTTGAAGACCTGTGCCGCGGCCGGCTGGATGCGCAACTGCACGAACGCCACCCCGACCACGGCGGCGACGAAGTACCAGCCGAGCAGCGACTGGACGCCGGCCGAGAGATCGAGGGAGCGCCCCGCCGCCAGCGCGTAGGCGAAGCCGGCGGCGAGGGCCAGCGTCCCGGCCACCGATGCGACGCGCCCCGCCGCCAGAAGCGCCGGCGAATCGAAGGCGGGCGGCGCCGCGCCCCAGGCGGCCAGAGCCCGTGCGTCGACGGCGGCCCGCGCGTCGTCGCCCAGCACCGCCAGGTCCTCCCGCAGGTCCAGGTTGGGTGTGAGCTCCTCGACCGCGGCCTGCCTCGCGCGCACGACGGCGGGCGCGGCGGGGGAGAGCAGCCAGTCGGCCAGCGTCGCCATTCCGCGGCGCGTTCGCGCGGCGCAGAGGCGCTGGAACAGCGAGCCGTCGCCGAACAGGTCGAGGTCGGCCGCGTACAGGTGCTTCGGGTCGGCGAACCCGTCCCCGCGCTCGCCGGTCCCGGCCCAGGCGTCGTCCAGCCGATCGAGGCCGCGGTCGTAGAACCCGATGGCCCGTTCCAGGCGGCTGCGCTCGGTCTCGATCCGGTCGAGGCGAAACCCGAGCCAGACGACGCCGGCCACCGGCGCCAGCAGCCACCAGGCGGAGTATCCCGCCCCGCCGACGATGCCGATCCCCAGCACCGCGGCGATGCCCACCAGGAGCAACCGGACGTTGCCGATGGCGTGGTGCCGCCGCTCGGCGGCCGCGTGCGCCGTCCGGCGAGCCGCCCGCCGTTCCTGGTAGACGGTACGAGGATCCTGTTCGGTTGGCCGTGAGGCAGGCGTCCGTTCTTTCATGAAGGTAACCCGTCGTCCCGCCGCAGTTCGTCGAGGGCTGCTGTCTTCCTTACGTGGATCGTCTTTCCCAGGTTCGGTGGGGCCGCAGGGGATCGTGGCGGTCCGGAGAGGACGGCGCCGATGAGCGGCCGCCGCTACCTTCTGACGGCCCCGAAGTAGCCGGGCAGGTCCGGCTTCGTATCGCGGAGGATCTCGACGATGGCCCGCCGATCGTCGCGCGTCAGGTGCTCGTACCGCGAGTCGCGGTCGGCGCCCGACAGCACCTGCCACAGACGCCGGTAGACGGCGTCCTTCGCGTCGGCCGGCAGCGCGTCGAACGCGGCAGTGTAGACCATGTAGCTGCACGGGTAGCGGAACAGGCGCAGGTCGAGATCGATCTCCCGCAGCGTCCGCCCGCGCCGGTCGAACGGCCCGCGCGCCTCGAAGGCCGCTTCGAAACCGGCAGTTCCCAGCATGCGGTCGGTCAGCGGCGACTCGTCGACGAAGACCATGTAGTCGACGAGCGCTCGCACCGCCTCGCGCAGCGTATCGTCTTCATCCACCGTCATTCGTAGCGACGCGCCGGGCCGGCGGAACAGACCGCGGGTGGCGCGGTGCTCGTGGGCCGCGACCCGGAACTCCCACCCGGTGCGGACGAGCAGGTTCGTCATGTGGGTCTGGTGCTCCAGCACCATCAGCGCCGCGATGTCGCTGTACGGGGTCAGGTAGCCCGACGTGTCGAACCGACCCTCGACGGTGGGCAGGTTGAAGTTGGCCTCGTCTTCCAGAAGCATCGGCTGGTCGGGATCGGTCGCCACCGTGTTGCCGACGTGCGGGCCCAGGCCCGTGCTCCCGGTGACGTACCAGCCGCCCCAGCGTGACGAGATCGGCGTGCGCTGGTCGACGGGAATCGAGACGTACGGCACGCCCTCCGGATCGATGACGGCGCTGCCGACGGCCAGTCCCGGAACGCCGAGCGTTTCGTCCGAGACGTGGCATTCCAGGCACGACCGCGGCCGTTGGAATCCGCGCGCGCGGCGCCGCTGCGAGAGCGCGTAGAACATCACGCCCTGCTGCGGGTCGAGGGCGGCCAGCTCGATCGCGGGCGCGCCGCGAATCCAGGCGACGGCGACATCGTCGTTGAAGTAGAGGGCGCGCGGGTTGTCGGGGCCGATGAAGTCCGACTGCAGGCTCGTCTTCGAGAAGACCAGGGTCTGCGACTCGACCGGCACGTCGAGGGCGTCGAGCACGGTCGGCAGGAATCCCCGGCGCGCATCGAACGAGAGCGTCGCCTCGCCGGTCCGCAGCCGCGCGTTCAACTGCGCCACCCGGTCGGTGCGGATGCGTGTGCCGTACTCGATGGCGGGATGCCGGTGTGACGCCGAGAAGCGCTCCGCCAGCGTCGCCGCGCCGGCGCCGGTGGCGGCGATGAGGCCGCAGGCGATCACCGCGGCGCGTGCGATGGCCGCGCGGTTCGGCATCGATCTACGGAAGGAATGTGAGCTTGAACACCATTCCCGTGGTGCTCAGGAGCAGTCCGATCACGATCGGCCCGAAGACTGCCTTGAGGACCTTGATATCGGCCTTCACGTCGGCGATATCCGCTTTGGTGGCGAGCTGTTCCCCCACCGGGATCGCCGCGGCCGCAGCGCGGGCCTTGTCGTGAGAGGCGCCCGCCTCGATCAGGGCGTCGTAGACCTCGCTGACGATGACGCTCATCGCTTCCACTGTAGCCGTCGGGGACCTTCCTGACAACCGACACGGACGCGCCTGGTCGCCGCAGGGAATCCGGGCCGGTCGCACGAGCTACATGCGGAATCCGCTGGCCGGCTGGCGCACCCTGTAAACTGTAGACCGGCGCGAGGCGTCAGACTCGTTGAAGCGGGGTAGTTCCCGAAGCTTCCCGGTTCGGGTGCGTCACGCATCGAGCCTTCGTGACGACCACCCCACGGACCACGTCAATGCCGCGACTCATCAAGATACCGATGCTCTCGCTGTGCCTGTTGACCGCAACCGCGGTGGTGGACCTCCGCGCGCAATCCGGCGCAGGGTTCCCGATGGGCATCCACGGGCCCGATCGCCCCCGCGTGGACGACTCCGTCGTCGCGACGTCGGGCGCGGGCTACGGAATCCTCGGCGGCCGGCCGCGCGTCAGGGTGCGGCGCACCGACACGCCGCCGGAGATCGACGGCCGCCTCGACGACGAGGTGTGGCGCACCGCCGCCATGCTCTCGGAGTTCGTGCAGCAGTCCCCGCTCGACGGCGCCCCGGCGACGGAAGAGACCGAGATCTACATCTCCTACGACAGCGACCACATCTACTTCGCCTTCTACCTGCACTACGCCGACCCGAGCATCATGCGGGCCAGCCGGGTGGACCGCGACACGGCGTGGCAGGACGATCTGATGACGGTCTACCTCGACACGTTCATGGATCAGCAGGTCTGCTACGACTTCGATCTCAACGGCTACAACGTGCAGGGCGACGGCATCATCAATGCCAGTCAGCCGCGCGGCGGCCCGATCCCGGTCGCCGACCGGTCCTGGGAGGCGCTGTTCTACAGCGGGACGCAGATCGTCGAGGACGGCTACACGGCCGAGATGGCGATTCCGTTCAAGAGCTTCCGCTACCCGGAGCAGCCCCCCGGCGTGGAGCACCGCTGGGGCTTCCAGATCGTGCGCGAGATCAAGGGCAAGAACCAGGAGAACGTGGTCTGGGCGCCGATGTCGCGCGACGTGCAGAGCTTCATGGCGCAGATGGGCGTGCTCGAGGGGATGACCGATCTGTCGACGAGCCGCAACCTGGAGGTCCTGCCGTCGTTCACCGCTATCCAGTACAGCTCGATCGATAGCGAGACCGGCGACTTCGTCAACCGGGGCACCGACCCGGAAGGGGGCGTGAACGTCAAGTACGGCATCACGTCGAACCTGACCGCCGACTTCACCGGCAACCCCGACTTCTCGCAGATCGAGTCGGACCTGCCGCAGATCGAGGTCAACCAGCGCTTCCCCCTGTTCTTCCCCGAGCTGCGGCCCTTTTTCCTGGAGGGAGCCGAGATCTTCGAGTTCGTCTCGCCGGTCGACCTGGTGCATACCCGGACGTTGGTGGACCCGAATGTCGGCGCCAAGCTGACCGGCAAGGTGGGCAACACGACGCTCGGTGTGATGGTGACCGACGACGAGGCGCCGGGCAAGCGCGACGACCCGAACGATCCGGGGTTCGGCAGGAACGCGCAGGTGGCGATCGGCCGGGCGCGCTACGACCTCTACTCGGAGTCGCACATCGGGGTGCTGGCGACGGACCGCGAGTTCCTCGACGGGTACAACCGCGTGGGGGGCATCGACGGCCAGTTCCGGCTGAGTCAGGCCACCCGGCTCAACTTCGTCGCGTTCCAGTCGCAGGACCGGGACGAGCAGGGCGTAGAGCGCAGCGGGCCGATGCTCGGCGCCATGGTCGGGCACGAGGGCCGTAACCTGCAGGCCAGGTTCTTCGGAGCGCGCATCGACCCCGACTTCCGTACCGACGTCGGGTTCCTGCAGCGCGTGGACCAGCGGCTCGGGGGCGCCAACGTCGGATACCGCTGGTGGCCCGAGCACTGGCTCATCAGTTGGGGGCCGTCCATCGACTACCAGCTCAGCTACACCCACGCGGGCATCCGGGAGGACGAGATCATCGATGCCGAGGTGAACTTCGACTTCTCCCGGAACATCAACGTCGGCGCGAACGCCATCCAGGCCCACGAGCGGTTCGGGGGCGTCGACTTCGACCGCCGCAACTACGATGTCTCCACCTTCATCAGCACGAGCCGCCTGTTCTCGCTCGGCGGCAGCTACCGGTGGGGGGACGAGATCTACTACATCGACCGGCGGAATCCGTACCTGGGGCGCGGCAACAGCGCGTCGCTCTCTGCTACGGTCCGGCCGGATCCGCGGCTCACCTCGCAGCTCGACCTCGTCACCAGCCGCTTCTTCGACGTCCGCAACGGCAGTCGCGAGGTGTTCAACGTGCAGGTGCTTCGGGCGCTGTCGACATTCACCTTCACCGACCGGCTGCTGCTGCGGAACATCACCGAGTACAACTCGTTCCGGGGCACGCTGGGGACGAACCTTCTCTTCACCTATCGCATCAACGCGCTGACCGTGTTCTACGTCGGCTACGATGATCACTACCGGCAGGAGGACCTGATCGACGTGCACGGTTCGCGGTTCTTCCAGTCGACGGCCTACCGGCGGACGAACCGCGCGCTCTTCACGAAGCTGCGGATTCTGTTCCGCTACTGACGCCGAGGAGTCCGGACGTGGGTTCCCCGGCAGCCGCAGGGGGCAATGGGCGATTCGGCTCGCGGAATGTAGACGCTTCACAGCGAGGGCGCTCCGACTTGGGGAGCTGCGAAAGGTCCGGGTGACGCATGAGTGACGATGCCGAGAAGGTGGAGATGTCGGATGCGGAGTGGTGCGAGCTGCTCTCGCAGGAGTCCTACGCCGTCCTGTTCAAGGAGGCGACCGAGCCGCCCGGCTCGAGCGCGCTCAACCACGAGAAGCGCAAGGGAACGTTCATCTGCGCGGCCTGCAACCTGCCGCTCTTCGAGTCGTCCGCCAAGTACGAGAGCGGCACCGGCTGGCCGAGCTTCTTCGATGCCATTCCCGGCAGCGTCGGCACGAAGACGGACTTCAAGCTGATCCTGCCGCGCACCGAGTACCACTGCGTGCGCTGCGGCGGTCACCAGGGGCACGTGTTCAAGGACGGCCCGCGGCCGACCGGGCAGCGCTACTGCAACAACGGCGTCGCGCTGCGGTTCGTGCCCGCCGGCGAGGAGCTGCCCCCGCTGCGGTAATGATCGAGACCGGGATGCCGAGTGACGATCGGGTCGTGGTGCAACGGGCGATTGTCGCGGCGCTCGTGGTAGCGGCCGGTGCGGTGGGGTCCGCGCAGGAGTGGACCGGATGGCGCGGACCGGAACGCGACGGGATCGTGGCGGCCTCGCGGACGCTCGAGGCTTGGCCCGAAGCGTTCGCCCGCGCCTGGCGGGTCGAGATTGGAGAGGGCTACTCTTCGCCGGTGGTTTCCGGCGGGCGCGTCTTCCTCCACAGTCGGGAGGGCGACGCGGAGGTCGTGACCGCGTTCGACCTGTCGGGCGGCGTGCGCCTGTGGCGACAGGACTACCCGGCGCTCTACGTCCAGAACGACATCGTTCCGGGTGGCATGCCGGGTCCGTTCGCGACGCCGTTGGTCGATGGTGGTCGCCTGTTCACGCTGGGCGCGGCCGGCATCCTCTCGAGCTGGGACGCGGCGTCGGGCGCGCTGCTCTGGCGGAACGACTACTCGGCGTCGGTGCAGGTGACCGGTCTGTTCTGCGGCACATCGGCCTCGCCGCTCGTCGCCGATGGGATGCTGATCGTGCAGGTCGGCAGCGACGCCGGGGGCGGCCGCGTACTCGCGCTGGACCCGGCGACGGGGGACGAGGTCTGGGTCTGGCGCGGCGTGGGCCCTGGATATGCGTCGCCGATCGTGGCCGAGATCGAGGGGCATCGCCAGATTGTGACGCTGACCGAATCGTCGGTCGTCGGGCTCGCCGCGGAGAACGGCGCACTGTTGTGGAGCATGCCGTTCACCGACGAATGGCACGAGAACATCATGACGCCCGTCTGGACCGGCGAGCACCTGGTGGTCTCCGGTCCCCGCCAGGGAACCCACGCGTTCGCGATCCGGCGCGAGAACGACGGCTGGCGAGCCGCTCCCGGTTGGAGCAACGCGAGGGTCACGATGTACATGAGCTCGCCGGTGCTGGTGGCCGGCACCCTCTACGGACACTCGTCCACTCGTAGCGGCCAGTTCGTGGCACTGGATGCCGCCAGCGGCGCCGTGCAATGGGCGAGCGAGGGAAGGGAGGGCGACCTCGCGTCCGTGCTGCTCGCCGGAGACGATCTCCTGCTGCTGAACAGCGACGCCGAGCTGGTTGTGGCCGAGCCGAACGCGGAGGCGTTCGCCGTCGCGCGCCAGTACGAGGTGGCGGACGGGGCCACCTGGTCGATGCCGGTTCCGTTGCCCGACGGCCTGCTCGTCCGGGACGCGACCAGCCTCGTGCGCCTCGTTCCGGCCGCACACCGTTGATGACCACAGGCCGGCGCATCGCCCTCGGCTTCTGGCTGACCGTGACGGTCGGTCTCGGCGCGCTGTACGTCGCGCGGCCGGACCTCATCGAGCCGGCGCGGCTCGGCGACGTGCTCAGGCAGTCGGGTCCGTTCGTGCTGCTCGGTTACGTCGTCGTCAGCGTCGTGCGTCCCGTGACGCTGATTCCCAGCACGGTGCTGATCGTCGTCGGGACGCTCCTCTTTCCGGATCGCTACTGGACGGTGTTCGCGGTCTCGCTCGGCGGCGTCGTCGCATCGGCCGCGCTCATCTATTACTTCTTCGACTTCCTGGGCCTGGCCGAGCTGTTCGAGCGCCGGCACGCGGCGCGCGTCCGGTGGCTGGAGGAGCAGATACGGCTGCGCGGCTTCTGGATCGTGGTCGGCTGGTCGGTCTTCCCGGCGGTGCCGACCGACGCCATCTGCTACGTCGCCGGCTCCCTGCGGATGCCGATCGGGAAGTTCCTGCTCGGCGTGACCCTCGGCGAGATTCCCGTGGTCGCGTTCTACGTCACGGGCGGGACGTGGCTGTTCGGATCGTGAGGGCTTGGCTGTGAAAGGGGGCCGCGGGCTCTACTGTCAGCGTTGTCTGTCCGGCACCCACGCGGTGGTCCGCCCGCCTATCGTCACGTGTTCGATCCGCTCGCCGCGCGTCGTGCGCGCGTCGCCCTGCTTCCCCCAGCGCCGGTGGAACAGCCACGTGCGGGGATAGAGGGAGTCGTCTGCGTTCGCTTCCACTGCGCGCTTGACGATGGTGCCGAGCTTGGTTCTCAAGCGCTGCGCCTCGGCGCCGGTCAACGAAGACGCCCGCCGCCGGGGATCGATCCCGGCCTGGAAGAGCACCTCGTCGGCGATCCAGTTGCCCACCCCGGCGGCGAACGACTGGTCGAGGAGCAGCGACTTGAGGATGCCGCCACGGCCCCGCAGCAGATCGGAGAACCGCTTCGGCGGGGGCATCGCCAGCAGCGGATCGAAGCCGAGTTTCGAGATTGGCGGCTCGCGTTCGGGATCCTCGCGCAGCAGGATGCGCCCGAGCCGGCGCCCGTCGGTCATCGCCAGCTCGCCGCCGTCGTCCAGGTGCAGCCGGATCTTCAGGAAGCGGGGCGGCCAGACGGACGTGTCCTCGCGCGGTCCCGACTTGAGCTGCAGCGGCGTCGAGGCCGGCGTCTTGAACCCGCCCGACATCCCGAAGTGGAAGAGCGGATGCGGCGGCGTGTCCAGCTCCAGCCAGAGCTGCTTGCCCCAGCGCCGTGCCGCGACGATCCGCTTTCCCTTCAGTGTGCGTCGCCAGCGCGCCGGCTCGACGCCGGCGAACACGAGCGGGTCGTCGTTGCACCACACCCGCTCGATCCGGCGCCCGACCGTCACTGCTTCCGCCAGCTTGCGTCCCCGTTCGACCTCCGGCAACTCCGGCACGTCACCTCCCGGACCCGTGCATCGTAACCGGGGCGGCCAGGTGTCCGTGGCGAAGCGCTTTCCGGGCTACTATCGAGAATCGTGTCCGATCTCCGTTTCGCGGTTCGCGGCCTCGTTCGGCGACCGGTCGCCGCGGCCGTCGCGGTCGCCACGCTGAGTCTCGGTCTCGCGTCCGTGACGGTGCTGTACGCGGTTACCGATGCGGTGCTGCTGCAGCCCATCGGGGACGGCGATTCGCGACTGGTTCGGATCTGGAAGGATGACGTCGAGCGGGGCGGCGGCCTCCTGTTTCCGATCTCGTATCCCGAGTATCGGGTGTGGGAGGACGAGGCGACCAGCTTCGATGCACTCGCGGCCATCAACTACGCGGATGGCGCGACGACCGCCGTCTTCGTCGATGGCGAGCCGGTCACGGCCAATCGGGTGCTGGCATCGGCCGGGCTCCTGGATGTGGTCGGCGCGCGGCCGGCCTACGGGCGCCTCCTCGAGGCCGGCGACGACGTCGAGGGCGCCGAGCTCGTCGCCGTCGTCAGCCACCGTTTCTGGCGACGTGTCAGCGGCGACCCGGCATTCGTCGGCCAGCGCCTCCGGTTCCCCGGAGATACACCGTTCACCGTTGTCGGGGTTCTGCAGCCCGAGGTGACCTACCCGGTCGACGCCGATGTCTGGTTGCCGCTGGTTCCCGCCTTCACACGCGGTTCCGACGCGGTCCTGGACGGTCCGCGGACCCGGCAGTTCCACGTCGTGGGAAGACTCGCGCCGGATGTCCCGATTGGCCGGGCGCGGTCCGAGCTGACGGTTGTCCACGGGCGGCTGAGCGCGGCGTATCCCGAGGACTACCCTCGCATGCCGATCGTGGTGACGCCGCTGCTCGACGTCGTCGTCGGTCACGTCCGGCCCACCATCGCGCTCCTGCTGGCCGGCGCCGCGCTCGTGTTTCTCGTCGCCGGCGCGAACGTCGCCCTTCTGCTGCTCATGCGGGCCGAGTCGCGCCGCGTCGAGATGGCCGTGCGGTCGGCGCTGGGCGCGACGCGCGGGCAGCTCCTGAGACAGACCGTGGTCGAGGCGCTGGTTCTCGGCGTGGCGGGCGTGTGCGGCGCGCTGCTCCTGGGTCGCGGACTGCTCGCGCTCACCAGCGTCATCGATCCGGCACAGGTGCCTCGTATCGACGAGACGTGGCTCAGTCCGCAGGTCATGGCGTTCACCGTCGTCGCGATGACCGCGTGGGTCCTGGCGTTCGGCACGGCTCCCGCGTGGCTGACGCGCGTCAGGAAGCTGCGCGGCTTTCTCGCGCACCGCGCCGCCGAGCCGTCCCGCGGGGCCGGCCGCCGGCTCCAGGCGATGGCCGCGGCCCAGATTGCGTTCGCCGTCGTGGTCCTCGTCTCGGCCGGACTCCTGACCCGGTCGCTGTGGCAGCTTCAATCGATCGACCGTGGGCTCGCATCGGACGGCGTAGTCACGGCGCGCATGTACCTGCCGTGGCAGCGCTACGGTACGCCCGAAGAGGTCCGCGCGTTCTACGAGCGCGCGGTCGAAGCGGTCGAACGGCTTCCCGGCGTCACCTCCGCGGCGCCGTTCCACCTGCCGCCGGGAACGGGCACCACGGGTCTCAGCTCCCCGTTCCAGTTCGAAGGCCAGACGCCGGACGAGGCGGCGACGAACGAGTGGGCCAACTGGGACATCGCGACGCCGCGGTACTTCGAGACGATGGGCATCCCGATCGTGAGCGGACGCGCCTTCGCGCGCACCGATACCGCCGACGCGCAGCGCGTCGCGATCGTGAGCGAGAGCGCCGCTGCCCGCTACTGGCCCGGCGAGGAGCCGATCGGCAAACGGATCCGAATCAGCCCGCGCTTCGAGTGGGCCACGGTGGTGGGCATCGCCGCCGACCTGCGGTATCGCGAGCTCACCAACAACTGGATGACGGTCTACTATCCGGCCGCGCAATCGTTCCACTTCGACGCCGGCAACCTGGCGATTCGCACCGTACGGCCGCCCGCGACGTTGCTGCCCACCGTCCGCGAAACGATTCAGGCCATCGAGCCGGCGGTACCGATAGACACGCTGATGCCGATGGACGAGCTGCTCGCCGCGGATCTCGCCCGCCCGCGGCTCGCGGTGCGGATCTCGATCGCCTTCGCACTGGTGACGCTCGTCCTGATCACGGTGGGTCTGTTCGGAACGGTCTCGTTCGACGCGAGGCAGCGGCGGGTCGAGATGGCAATCCGCTCGGCCCTTGGGGCGAGCCCGCACGCGCTGCGGCGCCTGGTCGCGGGCCGGGGGCTGCGGATGGCCGCGGCGGGCGTGGTCACGGGTCTCGTCGCGACCGCCCTGGGAGCGCGCGCCCTGGGTTCCGTGTTGTTCGGCGTCGAGCCGCTCGATCCCGTCACGCTGGCGACGGTCTGCGGCGGGCTGGTGCTGCTGGCCGGCCTGGCATGCTGGATTCCGGCACGTCGGGCGGCGTCCAACGACCCTTCCGAGACGCTGCGAAGCGGCGAGTGGTCATGAGCGCTGAACGGCCGGTACCGGCCCCGAACCGCTGGTCTTCGTGTTCGCCTTCGCCCGCGACCGGTTGGATCAGGTCGTCTACCACTTCGATGCTTGAGAGCTTCTCGTCCCAGAGGCTCCTCGAGTCGAGACTCCGGCACGCTGCTTGCTTCTCGGAAGGGCGATCGCGGAGGTTGCGCGAGCAGAGCGGAGGCGGGATCATATGGGTATGGAAGCGGGAACGATGGCGTTGCTCACGCTGATCACGGCGCTGATCACGGCGCTGCTATCACTTGTGAACGCCGTCGGTGTGCTGCTGGTCAACGGCAAGGTGGATCGGCTGGCGAGGCGGGTCGAATGGCTGACGGGACGGGTCGAACGATTGACGGGGCGCGTCGACGCCCTCGAGGGAACCGTTCAGTCGATGGTCGGCGCCATCGCAGGCGGCGCCCGCGGCGGGTCGGAGTAGGCGTGGCGAATGGGTAACGTTCGGTCGATGTTCGGATGGGACTGGGTTCGCGTCAACGCTGCCGCGCTCGCGGTCGTCGTCGCAATCGTCGGCGGCCTCACGAGCGCAATCTGGTACTTGGGAACGTTGATGGGTACGCTGGCGCCGACAGCCTCTGTTGCGACGCTAGATGAGAAGGTCGAGGCCTTGAACGTCCGGGTAGAGACCCTGGCGACGACGGACGACGTCGAGGCCCTGGATGAGAAGGTCGAGGCGCTGAACGTCCGGGTAGAGACTCTGGCGACGACGGACGACGTCGAGGCCCTGAACGTCAAGGTGAACCAGCTTCAGGCGATGTTTCCGCTCATGATGTCGTGCATCATCGAGCAGAATCGACAGATCTTCGTGGCGCTCGCGCAAGATCAGTTGCCGGTGCCGGAGCTGCCGGCAAGTTGCGAAACGTCCCTGGCGTTGGCGCAAGCCAGCGCCAGCGGCCGGTGACCAGCAACGGCGTCGCGAATGTGCAACCGTGGTTGCCAGCCCGCGGTTCCCGATCTGAAGCGCAAACGCGGATGCTGACAGTCGGACGCGCATGCGGGGATCCCACCTCTCATTCGGCCAGCAGTCGCTGGATCTCGCTCTCGAGGACAACCCGGTCCACGAGACCGACATGCGTGGCGGCCAGCCGCCCCTGGCGGTCGATGAGCCAAGTCGTGGGCAGCACCGTGATCGGACCGAACGGCGCCAGCCGCTCTGCTGTGTCGGCGAGCGCGATGCGGTAGTCGACCGGGCTCCGCTCCAGGAACTCGCGCACGACATCCCGGTTGTCGTCTACGGAGACCCCGAGCACGGCAAAACCGCGTTCGGCGAACGCATCCTGGAACTCCACGAACCAGGGCATCTCGGTGCGGCACGGCCTGCACCACGTTGCCCAGAAGTTCAGGAGCAGCACTTGCCCAGCGTAGTTTCCCGGCGTCGCGTCGCCGCCTTCCATCGCCGGTAGCGCGAAACCCGGTGCCGCCGCGCGTTGCACCGCTGGAATGATCCCGGGCACACTCGCGGGTCCGCGCGCGGACAGCGCGACTCCGGAGCCGACCTCCTGGTCGGACGGTCGCGACTGCCACTCGAACGTCGGCGGCGCGAGAGTACCGTCGTCGGCGAGGCTTCCGCTCGGGGGCTCATGTTCCCTGAAGTCGGGGACGTCGCCGGACCCGTGCTGCTGCGGCCGCTCCACGGTCACCAGTACCGCAATCAGCAATGCCGCGGCCCCCGCGGCCAGCAACCAGGCGTGAACCGGGCGGTAGTGCGTGGCTGTCGCTCGCACGCGCAGTTGCGCCAGCGCGCGTTCCGTCTTCGTCTCGCCCGTCCGGTCGGGATCCAGGGCCGCCATGCGGGCATCCACCCAGCGTTCGAGGTCCGGATCGTCATGTCTGGCCATGGCGTCTGATGTACTCCTTGCGAAACGCCTGCCGGGCGCGGCGGAGCAGCGTGCCCACGGATGAGGCTTTGATCTCGAGCGTCGCCGCCAGCTCGTCGTAGCTGCAGCCGTGGCTGCGGAGCAGCAGCAGCGCGGCGTACTCCCGTCGAATGGCGGCCAGGACGCGAAGCACGCGCCGGCGTTCTTCTCCGGACGCGGCGCTGTCCTCCGGGGTCGGCACGTGCCGGACGAGCTTCAGGAGCGGTGCGTAACGGGCCCGCCGGGTCGCCCGGCGCAATTCGTCGATACCCAATCGCAGAGCCGTGCGGAGCACCCATGCGGTCGCGCGCGGTCCGTGCGCGTCGGGCGTCCGCCACAGCTTGAGGAACGCGTCGACGGCCAGCTCCTCGGCGCGCGCCGGATTCCGGACGACACGTGAGATGACGCTGGTGACGCGTCCGTACTGCGCCCGGAACAGGTCGTCGAAGTCGAACGGTGCGTCGGCCAGCGCCGCCGAACCCGTCGCCAGGGCTCCTTGTTGGGCCCCAGCCCCCACCGTCCGAGGAGCTCGCGCCGCAGAACTCACTCCGTTGCTTTCTTCGGCGCAGGCTCCTGGCCCGGCCTCGCGAATCGTATCTACAGCGTCACCCGATGTGCTCACACCTGTAGAACGTGCGGGACCTCGAATTCGTGACACCGATCTTGCGGGCGAATCGCTTGCCGCAAGTCGACCCCCGGGTGGCGCGTTGCCGTCCGGCGTGCCGGACTCGTCAATCCATGCGCAGGGCACGCGGCACGTCGAGCTTGACCATGCGCCGGGCCGGCCCCGCGAAGGCCGCCGTGCAGACGGCGACGAGCAGCAGGAGGACGCTTCCCCACACCAGCGGGTCCGCCGGTGCGATCCCGTTGGCCGCCTGTGCGGCGACACGCGTCGCGAGCAGAGCCAAGCCGGCGCCGGCGCCGACGCCGGCGGCGACGACCCACGCTCCCGTGGCCAGCACGTGCCGGAGCAGTATGCCGGAGCGGGCTCCCAGCGCCGCGCGGATCGCGAACTCGCGCGTCCTTCCGGCGACGAGACAGGCGATGACGCCGTAGAGGCCGATGGCGCCGAGCACCATGGCCACGAGGCCGGAGGCGCTGGCTACCGAGGCCCCGATCCGAAAGGGCAGCATGGTGACGTCGGCCGTCTCGCGGAGCGTGTCTCCCTGCAAGAAGAAGAACAGTTCGGGTTCCATCCCGCGCAGCTCCCGGCGGATGTCGGCGGACAGCGCCGCCGCGTCGCCCTTGGTGCGGGCGAGAATCACGGCGCCCGTGCGCAGGCGCTGCGACGCCGCGAGGTGCAGGTAGGACGCCGGCTCCTCCGTCGGGAACCGCACCTTGTAGTCGGACGACACGCCGACCACCTCGTACTCGACGCCGTCCCACTCGGCCAGGCGGAACCGCCGCCCGATCGCCGTCCCCTCCGGCCAGAAGCGGAGAGCCATCGCGTGGCTGACGATGGCTACGGGCGGTGATTCCGGCGTGTCGGCGGTCGTGAAGGGCCGCCCCTGCAACAGCGGGACGCCCAGCGTGTCGAAGTAGTCCGCCGACACACCCGTCGTGTCCACCGGCGTGCCGCGGTCGGCCGGACCGTGCAGGCCCGGCACGAGGACATTCTGCGGGCTGAACGACAGATCCAGGGGCGCCCGCGAGGCCAGCGCTGCCGCCTCCACCCCCGGCAGCGACTGCACCCGTTCGAGCGCGTTGCGCACGAAGCGGTCCGCACGTTCCCGCTCGTAGCCGATCACGTTCAGGTCGGTGCCGACTGCCGCGATGCGGTCCGGATCGAACCCGAGCGAGACGCCGACCGTCGTCCCCGCGGCGCTCCGGGCCAGGAGGCCCGCGAGCACCAGCAGCGGCACCGTGGCCGCCAACTGCCCCGCCACCAGCGCATCGCGCAGCAGCCACCGGCGGCTCCCGGCGCGCGCGACGGCAACCGCGCCGTTCAGGTCGCGCACCAGGTTCGGCCGCGTGGCGCCGAGCGCCGGCACCAGACCCGCCAGCACGCCGGCTCCCGTCGCCAGCGCCGCCGTGAACAGGAACGCGCGCGCGTCGAGCGTGAACGCCAGGGTGACGGGAATCGGACCGATAGGAGATTCCATGATGGCGAGCACACGCAGCAGGCTCCACGCCAGGGCCAGGCCCGCCGCGGCCCCGAACGCCGACAGCACCAGGCTCTCGGTGAGCAACTGCCGGACGAGGCGTCCCCGGCCGGCGCCGATGGCGAGCCGCACGCCGATTTCCCGGCGGCGCGCCACGCCGCGGGCGAGCAGCATGCCCATCACGTTCGCGCACGCCACCAGCAGGACGATGCCGACTACCAGCATCAGGCCGGCGGCGCCGAGCCGCACCGGGCCGGCCACCGGGGGCGGCAGCCGCATGTCGTCCGTCAGGGTCAACGACACCTGTCGATCCTCGTTCGATTCGGGGTAGACGGCCGCGAGGTCCGCCATGCGCACGTCGAGTCTCGCCTCCGCCCGGGCGAGGGTGACGTCGTCGCGGAGCCGTCCCTTGATGAACATCCAGCGCTGTCCGCGGCGCTCGAGCCGGGTCTCGCCCGGCGAGGTCACGAACTTCAAGATGCCGATCGGCGTCACGTCGTCGACCCAGGTCATCGGCGTCCACAGGTCCGGGCCCGGTATGGGCGGCATGCCGAAGAACGCGGGCGGCGCCACGCCGACCACGACGTACGGCTGCGACCGGATACGGAGGACCCGTCCCACTACGGCCGGATCCCCTCCGAAGGCCCGCGTCCACAACCCGCTGGAGATCACGGCCACGCGCGGGGCGCCGGGCTGGTCGTCCTCCGGCGCCAGCAGCCGGCCGAGCACCGGCTGAACGCCGAGAAACCGAAAGTAGTTGCCGGTCACCGTCTCACCCACCACGAGGTTGACGTCCTCGTCCACGCGCATCACCGCGAGAATCGGCGAGTGCGCGGCCATGTCGGTGAACACGTCGTTCTCCGCGCGCAGATCGAGGTAGTCCGGATAGGAGCTCGTCGTGTAGCGATCCTCGGGGTCGCTGGTATAGACGTCGACGAGCTGCGCGGGACGAACCAGTGGCAGCGGGCGGAACAGGACCGAGTCGACGATCGTGAAGATGGTGGTGTTGAAGCCGATGGGAATCGCCAGCGACACGATCGCGGCGAGGGTGAAGGCGGGGTTCCGGCGCGCGCCGCGCAGCGCGTAGCCGAAGTCGCGAAGCAGATCCTCCAGGGGCCGCCCGCCGCGCGCATCCCGGACCGCCTCCCGTATCGCTTCCGTGCCGCCGAGGCGCAAGTGCGCCTGCCGGCGGGCCTCGCCCGGACCCATGCCGGCGCGCACGTTCTTCGCCGCCTCCATCTCCAGGTGGAAGCGCAACTCCTCGGCGGTTTCGTCGTCCTCCCGCCCGCGGCGCAGCAGACCGCGGAGCCGGGCCAGCAGATCCGCTGCCGGCATCACCGACAGCCTCCCGTGCGGTTCGACAGGCCGTCACGCGGTTCACGGGCAGCCGTGATCGGCGCGTTCGCGGACGGGCCGTTTCCGGCCGGGCGCGCGGCGGCGGCACTTCTTTTGTTCATCTGAACATAAGGCTGCCACAACTTGTTCAGATTGTCAAAAGGACAGTGGCCTGGGACCCTCTGCCGTTCGACGGGTCGGCGGCCCGCGCGTACGGATGCATCTGCTCGACGCAGGCGGCCAGAGGACGCGTGGGCCGCCGCCGTTTCGCCGATCTCCTCATTGCCGCGACCGCCCTCGCGCACGACCTGCCGCTGTATACGAGGAATCCCGGCGACCTGACGGGCCTCGAACGTCTCCTTGCCGTCCGACCGTTGTAGGCGACCGGGCCTGGTCGAGCAGCTCTCGCGCTACAGTAGGAAAGTCAGTCAGACCTAAGTGCAGCACGATGGTCAGGGAAGAGCGTCTCCGCAGAACCGTGGAACGGGGCAAGTACGCGCCCTTGTTTCGATATCTGCGTGCACGCGCCGGTCGGGAGTGGCGGGTCTCGTTCACCGACCTCGAGGCGGTGCTCGGATTCACGCTCCCGGAATCGGCGCGGGTCCACCGACCATGGTGGTCCAATCAAAGGAACGCGGGCGGTCACGGTCAGGCACTGGCGTGGCGGGTGGCGGGCTGGAAGACACGCGCCGTGGATCTCGAGCGGGAGACGTTGGTGTTCGAGCGTGACGGGTCCGTGGACTACACGGCTCAACCGGTCGGAACGACTTCTCGCACGCCTGGTGCAGCGGTTGATCTCGACGAGGCGTTTCCGCCGCACGACCCGGGTCCATGGCCGGCCAGTCTGTCGTTGCGGCGCCAGGACCTCTACGACGACCGGGGCCGCTGAGCGCCGGATGTTCATCGACACGAACGTCCTCGTCCGTGCGCGTTTCACCGTTGCGCCGGGTCACGCCTCCGCGCGCGCACGGTTGCGCGATGCCGTCAGCGGCGACCAACGGCCACGCATCAGCCGACAGGTCGTGCGCGAGTACTTGGCCGTCGTGACGCGGCCGCAGACCTGGTCTGCGCCCCTGACCATGCCGGACGCCCTCCGCGACGTCGACTGGTTCACGTCCACGTTCGACGTCCTGGAAGACGGCCCGGAAGTCACCCTCATTCTCACGGCCCTGTGTCGAGAGGTCCAGGTGGCCGGACGTCAGATCCACGACGCGAACATCGTGGCGACCATGCTTGCCCATGCCGAGGGGCGCTTGCTGACGTTCGATCGGGGCGACTTCCGGCGATACGGCGATCGCATTGCGCTGATCGATCCGGCAGGAGACGTCTGATCGCCAGCACCTGAGCCGCAGGCAGAAGGGCGCGAGCCGCGCTACCGGGACGGCAACATCGCCTGCAACTCCGCCAACCAGTTGACGACCACGTGCACTTGCGTCAGGTTGGCGTCGTCCGCGAGCCTGACCATGAGAAAGCGGCCGTCGGGGGCGATGTCGTAGTTCCGCCCGCTGTCGTTCAGGTACGGGCCGTCGAACAGCAGCCGGGGCAGGCCGACGTCGAGCGATGCGCCGGCGTTGCCGATCGTGACCGCCATCATCGCCGAGCCGCTTCTGTAGTAGAGCTCCGCGCCGTCCGGGGACCAGCGGGGCGAAGTGCCGCCGTCGGTCGATATCTTGATGCGCCCGCCGAGCTCCGGAAAGCGCTGTACGTACACCTCGTCGCGGCCGGACTCGTCCGACCGGTAGGCGATCCAACGGCCGTCCGGCGACAGGTCGGGTTGGCCCTCGCTGGCCTGCGAATCGAACAGCGGCCGGCCGTCGGGATCGTCGCCGTCGAGCGACAGCAGGTGAATGTCGAAGGGTCCCTGTCCGCCCGGCGTGGGCTGGGCGACGACGGCCATCGTGCGTCCGTCGGCTGACCAGGCCAGGGGCCACTGCGAGATGTCGTCATCCGTGAGCCGGTGGATCGGACCGGTGCCGTCCGCCGCGCGCGTGTAGATCTCGCGAGGGCCGTCGCGCGCCGACGTGAACGCGATCGTCTCTCCGTCGGCCGACCAGAGCGGATAGTGGTTGTAGTGCTCGTCGCGGACGAGCGAGCTCAGATTGCTGCGCTCCCGGTCGAATACCCAGACGTCGTGACTCCCCACGTCGAGCGGATCGTCACGTCGGTCGAGCGCGATGCGATCGCCGTCCGGCGAGACCCGCACGATCCGATAGACGGCTGGATCGAGCGGCAGCGGTTCCTCGCGACCCGAGCGGTCGACCCACGCGAGCGTGCGCAACTCGGAGCCGGCGGCGCGACGCAGGTACGCCAGAACGCCGGTGCGGCTCAGCGCGGCGCCGGCGAGCGACTCGTCGGTGTCCAGCAGCTCGTTGGCCCACGTCTGATACGGCACGGGATCCCCGGTCACGCGCAGCTCGCCCGGATCGAACCCGACCAGGTAAACGCCCTCGCCGCCTGCGCCGCGTTGGTACAACAGGTGGCCGCTTTCGAGATAGGCGCTGACGATGCCGTCCAGGAGCCTGCTCGTGTCCCCGGTCGCGGGCGAGTACACGGCGGACCACGCGGATGCCAATGCTTCCCGGTCGTTCCGCACGTTCGGCACGACCGTGAAGAGGATCTCGTCCCGACCCGGAATGGCCAGGGGATAGATGTGAGCGAACTCCCCGTCGTCCAGGGTGGTAAGGGGCTCGGGAGAGCCGCCGGTTGCCGGCACCCTCCGCAAGCCCGTGCGCAGTCCGCCCAGCACGAGCGTGTCGTCGGGAAGCCAGACCGCGCCCCGGAAACCGGGACCGATCTCGGCAATCGGCAGGCGGCCGCCGCCGGCGAGCGACAAGCGGTACAGCGTGGAGCCGTCGTCTTCCCGCGTCAGGAACGCCACCTGTAGGCTGTCGGGCGAGAAGACCAGGAAGTCTCCGCCGATGCCCTCGGAGCCGGCCACCGGCGTCGTGTAGAACGAGTCGAGCGGACGCGCGTAGAGACGGTCCACCTCGCCGTCGCCGGCGCCGTAGACCACGACGCTGCCGTCGGGCGACACGCCGAAGGGCCGGGTCACCCGGTGGCCGGCGGGAGCGTCGATGACGAAGCGCTGCACGTCGGGGGTGGGGAGCACGGGAGCCGGCTTGAGAGCCCAGCCCGCGGCGGCGGCGATGATCGCGGCGCCGGCGACGCTGCCTGCGAACCACGGGCGCGAGGGCGCCGACTGCGCCACCGATTCGACCGCGTGCGCCTCGCTGGAGTCCGTCTGCGCGACCCAGCGCAGCTCCCGCTTCAGGTCGCGCACGGTCTGCCAACGGTCGTCGGGGTCCTTTGCCAGACACGTCTCGACCAACCGGCCCAGCGTGGTCGGGGCCAGCGGCTGGACCTCCACAATCGCCGGGGGCTGGTCCTTGACGACGGCGCTGATGATGCTCGCCTGCCCCGCGCCCTCGAAGGCCCGGCGTCCGGTGATCATCTCGTAGAGCGTGGCGCCGAAGGCGAAGACGTCGGAGCGGACGTCGGCGGGTTTGCCGTCGAGCTGCTCCGGGGACATGTAGTTCAGCGTGCCGAGGATCGTCCCCTCGGCGGTCAGCGCCGCGGTGCGGGTCGGGGCCTCGTCGGCGTCGGTTTCCTGTTGCCCGGCTCCGAGCTTCGCCAGTCCGAAGTCGAGCAGCTTCACGCCGTCAGGGGTGAGCATCACGTTGCCCGGCTTGAGGTCGCGGTGCACGATTCCCTGCCGGTGCGCCGCGTCGAGGGCTTCCGCGACGGCGATGCCGATCGACAGCGCCTCGTCGAGCGGAAGGGGGCCGCGCTCGAGGCGGGCGGCCAGCGACTCGCCCCCGAGCAGCTCCATGACCAGGTAGTCGGTGCCGTCCTGGTTGCCGATGTCGTGCAGCGTGCAGATGTGCGGATGGCTCAGCCCGGCCACCGCCCGCGCCTCGCGCTCGAAGCGTTCGCGCGCCTCGGGGTTGGCGGCGACCTGCTGCGTCAGGACCTTGACGGCGACCGAGCGGTCGAGCCGGGTATCGGTGGCGCGGTAGACCTCGCCCATGCCCCCGGCCCCGAGGGGAGCCTGGATCTCGTAGGGGCCCAGCCTGTCGCCGGTGCTGAGGGGCATCGGTCAGGGAGCCGGCTCGGGCGCGTCCCGCCCGCTTCCGAACTCCGGAAACTACGAGTCCATGTTAGCACCGCAGATGGTCCGGACCATCTCGTCCAGGTAGGCCCGATCGACCAGCGAATCCATGCCCCCGGACCAGGTGGCGAGGTTCCTGTGTCCCTTGTCGAGGTCGATGGAAACCTCCGGTATCCGGAGGAACGCCGCCAGCCGTTGTCGAGACCGAACCAGCTCGGGGCACGAAACCCTGGCATGCGTCCGTCAGAACGCATAGCCCATGACGTACAGGCCGATACCCGTGGCGGACGAGAGGCACAGGCCCACGAAGGCGAGCCTGCCCAGGCGCCGGTGCCTCCGGCCGAAGGGGCCGGGGAGGGTGTGGGAGAAGCGGCGCCACGAGAGTCGCGCCAGCCAGCACCAGAGGACGAACGTCGGGACGGCGATCGCGAGGTGCACGACGAAGAGCGCGGCCATCGGCGGGCCGTAGAACGAGCTCGCGGCGTAGGCTTCGCCGGCGCTGCCGAAGCGGATGCTGATCTCCAGCATCAGGACGGCCACGATGGCGGCCAGCAGGAGGCCCGCCTGGAAGTTGCGGTGCTCGCGGTGCCGTCGTTGCGCCGCGAGGCGGAGCGCGTAGACCATCAGGAACGGGGCGAGAACGAAGAAGACGATCGCGGCATCCACGAAGGCGTCCGCCCGCGTACCGAGAAAGCCCGTGGTTGGCATTCGCACCTCATTCCGCCCGAGACAGGCTCCATCACGCGGTTCCCTCCGCGCCGCCGCCGCGGGGGACGCGTCGTCGTTCTACGCGGAGCTGCGCGGATCGGAGGTCGCCGCACTCGTCTGGCGCGCCGTGGATCCCGTCTCCACGGGCCGGGCGTGGCCCGGACGCGTCTTTGCGCGCGGGCTCGGCGAACGGCGGCGGGCGTCGGGGACCTGCGCGTCCGTGCGGATGCAGTACCCGACCATTTCGAACGGCGCGGCGAAAACCACGTTCCCGCCGGCGCCGTAGATCAACAGCGCACCATCCTGAACCACCGCCGACGTGCCGGTGATGCTCAACTCCGACGTACGCGTGCCGCGGAGTCGAACCGTAAAAGTGGTCGGGCCGGTTGTGTCACGCATGCCGCCCTTTGTGGTGGAGGACCGGTCGCCCGACGCCCCGGCGTCGGGGGGTGGGTCTATTCGGTCGGCCGCGTCACGCAGAGTCCCGATCAACGCGCGGTCGCCGGATCTTTGGGCGGCATCGATCCATTTGCGGAGGGTGGAGAGAATCACCACGCGGAGCGTCATCTTGCACCGTCGGCCAGTTCGTGCGCTCGCGGTTGCCCCGGCGGACTGCCGTCGCCGCCACGGTTCGAGATCGGCGCGGGTCCGCGCACGAACCGCGTCTTCCGCGCCGGCCGCGTCTGGAGAGGGTATCGGACCGAGGTCGAGGCTCCAGTAGAGCGTCGTGGAGCACACGCCGGCTCATTCCGAGCGTAGCGCCGTCGAAGGCGCTACGCGAACCGCGTGCAGGGCCGGAACGGCGTGCGCCATGACGCCGACGGCGACCAGCACGACCAACGCGCCGCCCCAGGCGAGCGCGTCCGCCGGATCGATGCCGAACAGCACGCCGGCAGTGGCGCGGGCCGCCGCGAACGCCGCCGCCGAGCCCAGCACCGCGCCGATACCCACGACGAGAGCCCCCTGACGGGCAACGAGCCCCAGTACGTCACGGTGCGTCGCGCCGAGCGCCAAACGGATGCCGATCTCTTGCGTCCGCCTCACGATCGCGTAGGCGATGACGCCGTACAGGCCGATGGCCGCCAGCCAGACGGCCACCAGTCCCGCCGCACCGAGCATCACCGCGAGGAGTTGCGCCGGAAGCAACTGCGACGCCACGTTGTCGCGCAGCGTCAGCCCCTGCCAGAAGACGATGTCCGGATCGACCGCACGCAACTCCTCCTGCATCCTCGCGCCAAGTGCGCCGGCATCGCCCGCGGTGCGCGCGAGCAGTACGGGGACCAGGGCCATCATGCCGGGTCCCTGCGACGCGGCGTAGTGGACGTACGGCGTGGGCGGCTCCTGAAGAAACCGGACCTTGTAGTCGCGGACAACGCCGACAATCTCCACCGGCGGCCGACTGCTGCCGCGGCCCCCCGGCTGAATCCGCCTGCCGACGGCGCTCGTGCCCGGCCACCACCGCCGCGCCAGCGCCTCGTTGACGATCGCCACCCGGGGCGAACCGGGCGTATCGATGGCGGTATCGAAGGGCCGGCCCTCGAGAATCGGCGCCCCCAGGGCGTCGAAGTACTCCTCGCTGACGGTCACCGTCTCGACCGAGCCTGGCGGCGCGTCCGGTCCGCGGCCGTCGGCCGGTCCGATGGCGGCCTGGTTGAAGTTGATGGACAGCGGCGAACGGTCGGCGTGGGCGACCGCCTGGACGCCAGGCAACTCTCGCACCCGTTCCCGTGCACGCTCGAGGAACCGTGCAGCCTCGTTCTCGCCGTATCCGACTAGGCCGAGGCCCACCGTGACCGAGGCGATCTCGTCGGCACGAAAGCCGGGATCGATCCGGCTGGCCACCGACAGATTGCGTCCCAGCAGACCGGCCACGACGAGGAGCACCAGGCAAACGGCGATCTGCAGCGCCACCAGAGCCTCGCGGAGGCTCCACCTGCGGCTCCCCAGTGACCACGCGGGAGCACGCCCGGCCAGCTCGGCCAGCACGCTGGACCGCGTGCCGGTCCATCCAGGCATCAGGCCGGCCGTGATACCGGCCCCCATCGCGACGACGACCGACAGGGCCAGTACCCGGCCGTTCAGGGAAAGATCGAGCGCGACGGGAACCAGCAGCGCGACGGGAACGGCGCCGAGCCCCTCCAGGAGGCCCCAGGCGAGCGCGATGCCCCCGGTCACGCCGAACAGAGCCAGCACCACGCTCTCGACGAGCAGTTGCCGCAGCAGACGTCCGCGGCTCGCCCCCACCGCGAGACGCAGGCCGATTTCCCGCCGCCGTGCGGATGCCCGCGCCAGCAGAAGCCCGGCGACGTTCGCGCAACCGATCAGCAACACCAGTCCGAGCAGTACGAGCAGGCTGGCCGCGCTGGCGCGCAGGCGATCCTCGAACACGGGATGGGTCGACACATCGCCTGTCGGAATGACGGTCGCGCGGAGTCCCGCGTTCGAATCGGGGTACTCCTCCTCGAGCATCTGCATCACGCCGTTCAGGTCGTCGGCAACGCCGGCGGCGGTGTCGCCGTTCCGAAGTCGGCCCTTCACGAGCAGCCAGCGAAGTCCCCGGCTCTGCAGTCGGGTGGCTCCGGGCGCAGGCGACCCGTTGTGCATCACCGTCGGCTGGACGTCGTCGATCCAGGTCATCGGTATCCAGAACGCGGGTGTGAGGATCGGCGGCGTCAGGCCTCCGAAGCTCTCCGGAGTCACGCCGACGACGGTGTACGAGCGACCGCCGATCCAGAGCGACCGTCCAATGACTTCCGGGTCGTCGCCGAACAGGTCGGACCACAGGCCGGTCGAGATCACGACGGCCGGGGTGGAGCCGGGACGGTCGTCCTCGGGCAGCAGCGCGCGCCCCAGCGCCGCCGGCACACCGAGTAGCTGAAAGTAGTTGCCCGTGACCGCTTCGCCGGTCAGCGGCCGGGTCCGATCACCAATCCTGACTGCTCCTACCGAGGGGACGTAGCCCAGCAGCCCCGTGAGCGTTCGGGTGCCGCGGCGCAAATCCAGGTAGTCCGGATACGAGCTGCCGTACCAGGAGAAACCGTCAACGTCGCTGGTGTAGACGTCGACGAGCTGCTCGGGGTGAGCGACCGGTAGCCGTCGCAGCACCGTGGCATCCAGTAGCGCGAAGAGCGCCGTATTGAGGCCGATCCCGATCGCGAGGGAGACCGCCGCCACGGCCGACAGGGCCGGGTGTTTCCGGATCAGCCGCAGCGCGTACACGACGTCCTGATGAAGGGCGTCGAGTTGCCGGATGCCCCAGCTCTCCCGGCAGTCGTCCTTGACGACATCTACCTGGCCGAACTCGAGCCGCGCTCGCCGCCGGGCTTCTCGCGCCGAGAGCCCGCGGGTCACATGCTGCTCGGCGCTGCGTTCGAGATGGAAGCGCAGCTCGTCGTCGAGGTCGTCTTCCGCGGCGCTGCGGCGGAAGAGGGTGCGTAGCCGGAAGGCGAGGTCGTTCAGCATCGGCGTGCTCGCTGGCAGCTTCGTCTGCGCCGGACTCCTAGCCGGCGTCGAGCACGTGGCCGACCGCCGTCGTGAGCGCACGCCACGCGTCGACGTCGGACTTGAGCTGGCGGCGCCCCTTCGGCGTCAACGCGTAGTACTTGGCCCGCCGGTTGTGCTCGGACGTTCCCCACGAAGCGGCGATCCAGCCGCGCCGCTCCAGGCGGTGCAGCGCGGGATAGAGCGATCCCTGCCGAACCTCCAGAACGTCGCGCGACACCTGCCGGATCCGTTCGGAGATACCCCAGCCATGCCGCGGCTCCAGCGCCAGCGTCCTGAGAATCAGCAGCTCGAGCGTGCCCTGCGGCAGGTCGAGACGGTCGGTGGTCATGGTTGCTCGCTTTCTCCGGCGTGCTACCGATTCGCCGGCAGCGCCAGTGACCCGGAGGCGGCGCCCACTTCTCCCGGCGGCGCCCTGCCGGCAAGAAACGCGAACCGGCTCTCCGGCAGCAGCGCGATCCCGGTCCCGAACGCCAGCAGCGCGAACCCGAACCAGATCCAGTTCACCAGCG